>CAYMCH010000010.1:0-21889 GCA_964389035.1 uncultured Candidatus Saccharibacteria bacterium
TATGAACATATCAAAATATGCGATATTCTCCGACAAATAAAAGATGAAAAAAATAATAATAAAAATTATTTGTTACATTTTAATCATATCGAATTTTTTTGGGTCTGGTATTTTATCGGTTTTCGCCGAGGACGAAAGCGCTGATCCCGGAGAGGGTTATAGTGAGCACGACTACGCTCCGCCCACAAATCCATTTGATATTTATGATCAAAATCTAGAACCTGCAAATATTGATGAAGATCTTGTTTCAGATGAAGGAGCAGTCTCAGATGAAGTTGGTACACAGGAAAACGCAAACAGCAGTGATAGTCTAGAACAAAAAATTATTTTTTCACCAACCGATGATAAAATCCTAAAAAGTATTCTAATAGCAAATTCAGCGTTACCTTCATTAGAAGGAGATACTCGAGAATTATCCAGGCTGACTGGTAGAAGCGTTGCTGATTTGGAAAGTGTTCTGAGCTCAGGCTATGAGTATTACAAAGCAATAGCTCAGGAAGCAGAGGCGAAGTACTTTACCAATGACTACTTAAAGCAGCGCTTACTAGGCGATGTTACGAAGTTGACCGAATTATTGAATTTCTCGTCAGAGACTCAAACCATTCGCGAGATGCAAACCAACAGAGCGGGTATCGAAGCACAAATTGATACAATATTAGATTATAAAATTGATACTAGAATTATCGAAACGCTGAACTATCTAGTTCGTCCAAAAGATGATCCGCGGGGTGGAGCTGGGCATTGGAAAATTAAAGTAAATAGAATATTTGCAAATTATACACGCGAGCAGACCAAAGAAAGTCGCGAATCCGATTCTATATACAAGCAACAAGACGAAACAAATACCAATACCTCCCATAGCGCAACTACTAGCACTAGTGATACAGAAACTACTCAAACCATAGATAGTATAAATGCTACATCTGCTACTGATAAAAACAGTTTAACTGCCACAATGAAAGAAGCTGGAGCTACCGAAGAAAACACCTTATTGTCTGGAGAAGTATTAAATACCGATGGAGATACTGTTTCCGATTTTTTAATTCCAGAGAAGGAGTATTCAAAAAATATCTCATCCCACTTCAAAGGTCAGGCGGTTGATATCTCGGAGATCGATGATATTCGCTGTACTGTGATAAAATTACAACGCATAGGTCCCAGGCAGCTGGAGCCAAGACCGCCTATATCTGTAAAGCTTGGTTGGCAAACCCAAAGTGGTTATGCCCAAGACAATTCTTTGAGCGATACTAGTTTTAGCCGTATGTTTTTACAGATGGGTCAAGATGCTATGCTTGATATGTTGGCAAATTTAAATATTGATTTTGGTGAGATAGATAGTATTGATACAAATGATTTTGCCGGCATAGCTGGTATTATAGGCCAAGCTTTTTTTTCTGACGCCATAAATGGTCCATCACAAAATATCTGGAAATTTGATTTGGCTGATACATTGAATAAATTGGGTGGAGTGATAATAGCGGATGAGCTAAAACTAAGTAGAGAGCCTTTTTTAGATACAAATATCTTATCTATAGATAATCTATACGAAGCGATAGGGCGTTACACTGTGGAAAAAAACTTGAATGTGCCATACGGTTCTATGAAAGGGGAAACTCGCTGGCAGATGATGATAAATATTGGCAAGGGTCGATTTATTAGAGAATTATTGTTGCCCAGTGGGGCGCTAGATGCCACTATAAATCCTGGCGATGAGGATATGCTAATGGAAAAGATCGGTTCGAGGCTATTTGAAGATCACTTTTCTTTTCCACAGGGATCGTTGTTTGGCAAAGAAAGCTTAGACAAGATATCAGAATCCGTAGGTAGTATGAAATTTAATGCAGTAATATCCAATCCCGATGCCTTAGATCGTAGACTGTATCTTCCTGAAGGAACAACTGATAGTTTTAAATCTCGGACTATAAGTCCTAAAGCGTTTTTTGCAGAAGTTGCTCGTTCGCATATATACCCGATTATTTATGCCTATCCTGATGAAGATCTTACAAGGTCAGGAGATCATGAACATGTTGAGAGGCGTGACGAGGCATTGAATTTAGAATTACCCGATATAGGTGAAGAGCGGTCTATAGATAGGTTTTTAGAAGGTAATTATTGCGATACAGATTACTATAATTTAGGAATTTACACCCTAGCTAATAGCTTAGAGAAACAAGAAGAGAGTAGATCTCGTTTAATAAATTGGCTACGCGAGCCAACTCAAACTTTTACAATAACCGAAACTTCAACTTCAGACACTGGAGAAATTGTAAGCACACAACAAGTGGTTGATAGCTCTTCTTATGTTGCTACAACAGGGGTAAATGCGGTAGATATTTATCAATTGTTGGGTGCCTCAAGTGGTGCTAAAGGTGTATTTATTAATTATGGGAGGTCAATATTCGCCGATGCCGTAAAAAATTCTAATATGGTAAGAAGAACTCAATCTGCCATAATACGCAACAATCCGTCTTTAGCTCAGAACATTGAAAGTTATGAATTTATTATGCAGAGAATAAACTGGATAAAAGATCATGCGAGTAATTTACAGAGGAGGACAGACGCCATAAAAACTGCTTTAGATAGTTTTCAAGAAAGCCAACTTCCTAGCAGAGAAAGAGAAATAATTAGAACTAATTTTTCTGATTTGATAACTATTGTTAATGAAGCAGACCATATTTCTTCATTAACTGGAGCCATGCAATTTTTAACTAGGTTCAGGCAAACCAGTAATGTATCTGTTGGTCACACTGCTACTTTGAGATCTCTTTTGGCTCGTGCAGATCAAGAATCAGGCTTAGTTTCGTTTGTAGATAATTTAAACGCATTTCAATATGAACTAGAGATGATAAGTAAATGGGCATATGAGGCAGTAACTGGTAAAGAGCAGCCCAGCTGGAGAGTCGGTGATACTACTATTGAAGAATTGGTATCTGGTGATGTTCTAACCATCGGAGATATCAAGCTCTCAGTTGCTGATTTAGCTTTGTTTTTATCAGGAAAAGTCAAAATGTCAGAATTTTTACTAACCTTAGGGTCGGCTAAATTGGCAGGTGCTTTACATCTGCCACCAAAAGCTTTAAGCTATGCTGCCTCAGCAATGAGAGCTTTATTTAATGCTGATATACCGATGAAAGACATCTTTTTTCGATCTGTGGGTATGGCAGCCTTTGAAAGCAAATCAGCAGAGAATAGCGGTTTACAGGCTCAATCTAGGCCGACTATACCGACAGACGAACTGGATAAATACTATTCAGCTATAGAAATACGTAATCAATTAATGCAAACTCAAAATATTTCGCAAGCTGAGGCTAATAAGACAATGATGAATGCTTTTGGTTTAAGCAAACACGATTTTAACAGGTTAACCACAGATAGCGATGCAGTTTGGCTTACAGCAAGATCAGATGCCGAAGCCAATGATCTAGAACTTTCATTACCAATAGGCACCACAGAAAATTTTATGAGAGGTCGTTCAGAAGGCGGTGATTTTGTATCGTCTATAAGTAAAGATGATATTAGAAAATTTGCTACTTATGCCGGTATTTCGGAAATTTCCTTGGAATCATTTTTGGCGGTAAAAAATGGTGGTGATCCGTCAATAAATCAAATTTACTATGTTGATTCAAACCCATATCAAAATGTAACTAAGACAGATAATACATGTATCCAAAAACCTATTCCCGATGGGAGTTATGTGTATTACGACTTAGCAGGTCTTCACACTTTTAATACTTTTGCTGCTGCCAACGAATATGTAAAAGCCAATGAAGATAAAAAGATAGATTATATTACAGAGATTTCTAATGCCTTGGTTAGAATGATAGGGAATGGAGATGAGTCTAAAACTAGTGCAGACTCAAACGGTCAGCCGATTAAAAGTGGCTTCAGAACCAACTATCAGCTAAGCCAAGTTGAACCTGATATTGAATCATTTATTAATAATAAGAACAAAAAATATGCGTTTAGCGATACAGGCAGAGATTCATGGGAGGGTGTATCCACGGTGAATATTGATGAGTTCATAACTACAAAATATAAAATTCCAAAAGAACTATTTATTAAAATATTTTCGCGTCAAGAGTCTCCTGATGCAACAATTTCCCAAAGAATAGACATTTTACAAGTTATTGGTTCTCAGTTGATAAAAACTTATGCCGCTGATTTTTTAACACAGCAAATTGGTATCAATATTGGGCCATCCAGAATAACTGCAGATGACATCTTTGAAATATTTAGTGGTGATTCAAGATCGGTATTTGCTAGAATAGGTAGTGAGATACTTGGTGAAGCCCTTAATGTAAGCCCAGGCACCATTAGAGAAATTGTTGAAGCGGAAACCCAAGCCGAATCTGAGTGTGCTCTGTACAATGCAGCCGCCAGTATATTGGGTAATGCCTTTAATATCAATGGATTAGATGTTCTTGGCGAAGCTTTTAATAATAGTATGGCTAGACAAAAAGTTGAACAATTTCTCGGTATTCCCAAGAATTCATTTAAGGGTGAAGTGTGGGACGACTTATTATCTAGCAATACAAATAACAATGGTATATCTGTAAGTGATTTTTATAAAGCTTTTCAAGTTCCAATTACAGCAGATGTTGAACAATTGATCGATGATGTGTTACTGCTAATGAGTGCTGATTATTATAAAAGCTACAAAAATCAATCTGTGTATCAGAAGATGACAGTGGTGTATCAATATATTGAAGCTTTAAGCACCGACACTTCAGTTATGGCAATATCTATTGATATGGCATTAAAATGGAATGACCTAGATCAACGATTAGTCGAATTTTTGGATGATTTCTTAAGAAATTATTTACAAAATAATTTTAACATAGGAAATTATCAAGCAAATTTAGATAGTTTTAAAAGCTATTATCGATCATTTGAAGATGATGAAGCGGCTGAAGTATTCAATTCTTTTATCAATCGCTTGGCAAGTATAGATTCTGCATTATCACTTAATACGAATAGTATTATTAAAATGTTGATGTCGGAAGAAGGTAAGGGGCCGGACTGGATTGTTGGAGAAGTCCAAAATAGGGCTCTTAGAAGCATGGCATTTGGAACATTAGCCAGAGCGCTTGGATTGCCGGAAGGCCTAACCGAAGATGATTTCAATGCATTTAAAGAAAGTATGGGGATATGCGAACCAACAGCGGGTGTCTTTGGATCAAGGCCTTGTGGTTTTAATGTTGGGGGTGTATATGATTTTTTGAGTAAATTGTTTGATTTGAAGCTAGATAGTAAGGCAAAATTGCCACCTGGTACTATATCAAGAATTATTAAAAATCCCGTTGTTGGTCTTCAGATAGCTTTGTACGAGGGGGCTAAGTTGGCAGATAAAGCATTTGGATTGTTAGATGAACATGAGAGGCCACATACCGATGGCAGTATTAGTGCTTATGTTGGTTTATTTACATTTGATAATTATGATGGCGAAAATGCCAAATTAACTGAATATCAAACTGCCGAAAATATAAAATATTGCTCCGCTCAAGCTAGATCTGGAATAGAGCCTTACAGTCAATGTATGAGCAATAAAGCGAATGCTCAAAGCGTAATAATAAGAAATCTTACAAATAATTTAATTCAAAATGCCTTAAGCAAAATAGACGGTGGACGCGTTGCTGGTGTAAAAATATATGTCGATGGTTCAGCAGCTGATGGTATGCGTTTCGAAGAAAATGAAATTAGCATTTCTACCGAAGAGATAAAAGGATTACTTAATGGTGATTTTAGATTTGTAGAAGCGGTTTGTATTTATTCGGCGATTAAAAATTATATTGAAGTAACAGATGATGAAGGAAATCCGAGTGGTAGCAGAGTTCCACAACGAATGTGGTTTCAATTTCAAGATGTGCATAGAATGATTTATGGCAATAGTGAGATGGAAACAATTGCTCGAGAGGCGGCACAATCTTATGCTCAAAGGGTAATATCTGGAGAGATAACAGATATTAATATTGACGAAGATAGTGGAAGTTATCTTCTGCCCGAAAACACTAACGGTCATATCTTTGCTCCACCTCCAAATTTTGATCGAGGCACCAATACCACTACAACTCTTGTGTCAAATCGATATGGAAATCCGAACGAAATTGATGTAGACGATCAAGTATTAATGGAGATAAATACCAATTATCCTCTAACGGAAGAAGCGTTACCGTTACCACTGGACAATCCCCCACAATTAGGAAATTTTGATTTAAATGATGATATGGTAAGAGATTACTTTTCTGCTGGTGATCCGCAACAATATGAGTCGAAACACGGGGAAGGTACGTATGATTCATTTGAGTCAAATTATAATGCTTATCTGACTGCTGATTCAAACTGGCAAGCAATTCGTCAGGCTGGTGATGCGGCGGCCAGCAGAGTAAGAGAGATATACCGACAAAATTTTGAAAATAAGGCGGCTGATTGCGTATTATATAAAATAGACCCCAATATTCCCTCTGGTTTTTATTGGGCGATGATGCATGGCAATGGATATTCAAAAAGCGCCTCAATTATTACTTATATTACAAATATTTTACGCTCGAATGATTTGTTGCCTGAGTGGGTAGATGAGGATATCCAACAAGCTGTAATCGATTATATAAATTTTCCTTCTCATGGTACAGAAATTCTTGAAAGAGTCGGTGATCAAAAACTATTTGATGCAGTAGATGATATGCTAAACAAGATGAGCTTGACACTAATGGGAATTAAATTTAGTTTTGAGGATGGTACAGCCAAGGGTGTCTTTGACTACTTAGTGAGTGGTGACCTTTCGACACTAGAAGGTATCTATAATGGACAATGGCTGGCCAGCAAAGTGTTTTCTTTTGCCGATTCAAAACTCAAATTGCCACCAGGTACCACTTTTACTATGTATAATCATGTTCGTAGCTATATGGCGGCTCAGAAATTAAATCAGATGTGGAAGATGCCGATAGATCAGCTTAAAACTACTGAAGTATTTCAAAAGGCAGAAGCAAGGATGCCTGGTGCTTCGCCCGAGGATATTCAGAAAAGCGGTCAGGACGCTACCAGCCGACAGATGAAGGAGGTAATGGCTGCTGCAGTTTCTTTGGTGGTTAACTTGGTGTTTTCTGATGAGATACAACAATTTGAAGAACAATTTGGCTTGGTACCAGGTACTGGGTCAATGTTAGTTACTATGCTAATTCAGTCTCTATTTGGTTTGCCAGTTAGTCCTATGCAAATAGCTATGTTTGTAGTGGTGAATTTGTTTGGAGTATATAAGGTTAAGTATATTTGTTCAGCTAATGGCATGTATCCTGATGGCAAGGGTCAAACTAAAGATCGGGTATCGTATCAAAAATATGATTATCCTGGATTTGATGATTTTAACGCTGTAGATAGCGAAGAAAGAGAGCAAAACTTTATTAAGATCGCACAATACAAGGCAGATAGGTTGGCACTTGATTTGTATGAAATGCCTTATCGTACTGGCAATGAAGATTTAGTTCCTTTGCAAGTTATGACTGGGAGAGCTGAATCTGCAGCAGTTGCTAAGCCTCTTGTGTTAGGTACAGCTTGTAAGAAAATTGGTGTTAATTCTTATATGATGGGAGAAAACGGTTTGGAGACGGCAATATGCAATGGTAGCAGAGTAGGTATATGGCAGAATCCGCAAAACACAGATCATACGCATATTGGATTTTAAATGATGAGATAGATAGTAGTAAGTAGTAAATGGTAAATGATAAACGTGAGAAGCAAGAATAACGAATTAAAAATTAAGAATTAAGAATACGGTTTAGTAGATAGTAGTGCTTAGTATTTAGTAATAAGCTATAATAGATTGTCATCCTGAGGTGTTTTACCGAAGGATCTGTTTTCTAGGATTTAAGCGTAGGTTTTTAGCTACAATAGTCTGTCATTTTGAATCCGCTAGTTGGCGGATTGAATCCAGAATGATACCCAACTACTATCTATTCACTACTAGCTACTAATAACATCTCTTATATAAAAAAAGTACTATTTGGTGTTATATTTTTATTTAAGAACCAATGTGGTTACAGTAGTTATAGATGTTTTAGGCAATTTTTTTAATTATTATAATAGGAAAGATAGGGTATTTTGGGGTATTTGTGCTGATGTTTATAGAGAGTTGCGGTGTGGGGGGGGTTGCTGCCAAGCGAGGTAATAATGCCATTCTCGGGCTTTCTGGTGGCAAATAGAAGTATGAATCTCTAGCTGGTAGCCATAATAGGAATATTGGGAAATCTGGGCGGTTCTTTTGATATAATTATCAAAAGATTACCAAGTCGGCCAAAACCAATCTTTTTGTAATGACAATCACGTTAGTTTTGTAAACAGAAAACCTATAAGTATTAAAAAATCTCTCCAAACAACTATCGGAGAGATTTTTAAATTTGAATGAATAAAATTAATATTATTGCAATTGCTGAGGGGGATATGAGTTATCAGAATTATTTTGATTATTATTGGGAGTGCCAAAAACATCCTCTTCGTTCATTTCGGCAATTGTGCTACTAGTAGAAAAGGGGTCAATATTATTATAATTTTCATTATTATTGGAGTCGTCCGAGTTTATGTCGGGCTGTGGATTATTAGTATTTTCTGAAGTATCAGGTATTTCTTCGGAAATTGGTGAAACGGGGATATCTTCGCTAAAGTCATCAGGAATTGGTTTAATTACTTGTGTAGAGTTCTGAGTATCTAAAGTTGGTTGGGTGTTAGCAAGAGTGTGGTTGTTTTCAGTAGTTAATAGTGAATTGGGTGTAGTTAACTCATTAGGCTCTAGGTTAGCAGATATGTTGTTATTTGAAGCATTATTATCTGTAAATACATCTTCTGCAGATGCAAATACAACTTCCTCTTCGGGGTTATTGCTTGATTCTTGAGGATTAGTAGAGGGCAGATCTGTACTATTATCATTACTAGAAACTGGGTAAGGCGGAGAAGAAGTTACTGAGATATTGGATTCTCCAGTAAGTTTTTCTAAATGATTTACACCAACTACTACGGCGGCAGGTTTGCCATTTTTAGTTAACACATAAAGCTCATCAGTACCTTCCACTTCATCTACAATTTTATTAAACATGTCTCGAGCCTCAGTAACAGGAATAATTTTTTCGATATTGACTTGTAGCATTTCTCCTCCCGCCAAAATGGCAATTATTCATTATTAAATCATCTTCTTTACAATACCTTATTTTTTACCATAGCGTCAATTTGAAAATTTAAGTAATTGTATAGTAGTTGTGGTATTATTTAAGAGTTATAAATAATTATTGGTAGGAGCTATGAACAAATTAATAGAAAAGATTTTAAAGATTGAATTTATTAGATATGGAATGGTTGGTGTAGTAAGTACAGTAATTGATTATATTTTTTTAAATCTCTCTCATTTATTAATGAGGAATTCTGATAACACTTTATGGTTGGCTACGGCTATTGGTTTTTGCGCCGGGCTGATAAATGGCTATTTCATGAATTCTCGCTGGACTTTTAAATATAAAACAGAAGGTCGTGAAGTTAAGAAATTTAGTCAATTTGCTATTATATCATTAGTGGGTCTGGGTTTAACGGAGTTGATTGTTTTAGAATTTACCAGCAACGGTGGTCTTTCAAAAAATATCGCAAAATTAATTGCGGTGGCTGTAGTATTTTTTTGGAACTATTTTGGAAATAAATTCTGGACTTTTCGAGAAAATAAATAGATTATGAAGCATTAATACTATTTATTACTTCGTAATAAATAGTATTAATATATTTTACTAATTCTTATTGATAGTTGCTACTTAATATTTGTTAAAAAAATAATTCATTTTTAAACAATAGTTATAGAAAGTTTATTAATCATAATAGCTGTTTATTGTTTATGTGTTGTGGTTTTGCTATGTTACATATATAGCAATCCTAAAATAAATTTAGACAAATATTTAGAATATGGGGATAACTAAAAAATTATTATCAGGTAGTATTATTGTTTTTTTCGGCACTATTGTATCTAGTGTTTTTTCTTATGTATTTAATATGCTAATGGGTAGAATGCTGGGTCCAGTTCATTATGGTGATATGACTATATTACTGTCTATCTTTACCATAGTTTCCGTAATAGGCCAGACTGTTTTGACTATTGTAATGAGATATAGCAGCGAATTATATTCAGATAAAAAACCTCGTGGTATTCAAAAATTGTTAAAATTTTTTACTAGAAATATTGCATTATTTGGATTGATAATCTTTTTGGTGGGTTCGATCTTGGTAAAACCGATAGCTTCAATGTTTTCTCTAAGTGATTATTTACCGGTATTTATTACTTTGACAGCGGTTGTATTTTCGTTAATTCTTATGGTGAATAAAGGGGTGCTTCAGGGAACACAAAAATTTGTAGCCGTATCATTTGTCAGCATTGTTGAAATGGGCATGCGCTTATGTCTCGGTACAATATTGGTAAAAATCGGTATGATGATTAACGGCGCTATGACAGCCATAGCTATCGCGCCGCTAGTAGCTTATCTGGTAAGTTTTTTATCTATCAGAGACATTGTTAAACCTAAAAATAATGAGAATGAGGTTGAATATGTTTTTGATAAAAAAGAAATGTTGTCATATTTATGGCCAGTATTTATTACTTCTTTTATGTTATCTGTTTCGTTGAATATTGATATTTTTATTGTCAAATATTACTTTTCGCCGCAAGAGGCCGGTTTATATTCGGCAGTTTCTACTATTTCCAAGATAATACTATATACTACCACTCCGATAATTTCAGTAATGTTTCCAATGATATCTGAATTAAATATTAAAGGTAATAAACACTATAAAATATTTCTTTTCTCAATGCTTTTTACTCTGGTGGGAGCATTGATTATACTAGGACTATATGTGATTATGCCAGGGAAAATAATTTTAATTTTGTATGGAGAAAAATTTGTTGGATTTTACAATTATCTGCCTGAAGTAGGAATGATCTTTTTATTTTATTCTTTAATAAATTTAATGGCTAATTACTATATGGCAATCAAAGAATTTTTCTTCGTTTGGTTTTATGCGGCTTCGATTATTGCTCTAATAATTGCTGTTACTTTGAGTCATTCAACGCTAACCGTTGTAATTAGGGAGATGATAGTGGTATTTGCTATACAATTTGTGTTAATGACAGCTTATTATTTATATCAAAAACGTGCTCAGTTATCTTTATTGCTTAGAGGTGAGTATGAATAACCGACCAAAGCTTTCTATAATCATCCCTGCCTATAAAGAGGAAAAAAACATCTATAACACTATAGATGAAATTTTGAAAGCTCATGATATTCTAGATTACGATTACGAAGTTATTGTAGTGGTTGATGGCTCACCAGACAATACAGAGAAAGAAGCTAAAAGACACAAATCATTAAAAGTAAAAGTATTTTCTTATGTGAAAAATCATGGAAAAGGATATGCAATAAATTACGGAGTAAAAAAGGCGGAAGGTGATATTATTACTTTTACTGATGCAGGAGGTGATTTTAATCCAAAACAATTTGATAATTGTGTAAAGTTGCTGGAAATATTTGATGCAGATTTTGTTTTGGGTTCTAAGCGTCACCCTGCTTCAAAGGTAAATTATCCACTAAAAAGAAAAATATTTTCATGGGTATACCATAAATTGATTAAAGTATTATTTGGTCTTAATGTTACTGATACTCAAGCCGGTTTGAAGTTTATGAAACGAAAAGTGGCCAAGCAAGTTGTGCCACGAGCTTTGGTAAAACAATATGCTTTTGATCTCGAGATGCTGGTGATTGCCAAACAGCTTGGGTATAGTAGGATTTTTGAAGCACCCGTTGAATTAAACTTTAACAACAGCACAAGCGGTATTAAATTTAAAACAATATTTAAAATGTTCACTGATACACTCTCGGTTTTTTATCGTGCTAGAATATTGAATTACTATCGTAAAAAAATATGAACAAAAATATTATTAAAAAAATTACCTATGCTAGAACTGGTTTGTTGGGCAATCCTAGCGATGGTTTTAATGGTAAGACTATTAGTATTCCGATAAAAAACTTTCAAGCTGAAGTAGTACTATGGTCGTCACCAACTTTAAAATTTATATTAAATAGTGAAGATCAAGACGAATACGAAAAAATGTCAGATATGACTGATTATGTGTCACTCAATGGATACTATGGCGGTATTAGATTGATAAAAGCAGCTATAATGTCTTTTGCTAGATATTGTGAGAAGAATCAGATCAACCTAAGTAAAGATAATTTTACTATAAGTTATCGTTCAAACATTCCTCGCCAAAGCGGATTGGCTGGTTCAAGTGCCATAATTATATCTACAATTAAATCATTAATGGATTTTTATAACCTCGAAAAAAACTGTATTCCTCCAGAAATATTGGCAAATATTGCACTTAGTGCGGAGAGTGACGAATTGGGAATAGCCGCTGGTTTGCAAGATCGTGTGGTCCAAGCATTTGAAGAACCTGTTTATATGGATTTTTCTAAAAGGGCTTTTGACTCGAATAATGGTTTCTTTGGAAAGTATGTGATGATTGATCGGCATAAATATTTGATACCAGATCTATTATTGGCTTGGAATAATAAGCCATCTGAATCAGGTAAAGTACATTCAGATATAAAATCGCGTTTTGCAAAAGGTGACAGAGAAGTAATAGAGGCAATGTCAGAGTTTGCTTCTTATGCCGAGCAAGGCTATGAAGCGATGAAAATACATGACAGTACCAAGATTTATAAATTGATGAATGCAAATTTTAATTTGCGTCTCCGATTGTATGGAGATAAGGTTATAGGCAGAGAGAATATGAAGATGATAGAATTAGCCAGAAGTGTCAATGCTGCCGCCAAATTCCCCGGTTCGGGCGGAGCAATCATAATAATGCCAAAAAATAAATCCGATACTAATAATATTATTAATACTTTTCATAATAATCGATACGAAATTGAAAGGATAATAATATGATGCGAAAAATTACCAAAGCAGTGATACCTGCGGCTGGATTGGGCACGAGGTTTTTGCCTGCTACTATTGCCCAGCCCAAAGAGATGCTCCCGATTGTTGATAAACCAGTGATTCAATTTGTAATCGAAGAAGCTGTAAAAAGTGGTATTAAGGATATATTGATTGTGACCGGTCGAAGTAAACGGGCATTAGAAGATCATTTTGATCCTTCGTATGAACTTGAAGAACTCTTACAGAAAAAAAACAAAAAAGAGATATTGGAAAAAATAAAAGAAATATCGAATATGGCAAATATTCATTTTGTTCGGCAAAAAAGACAAAAAGGACTGGCCGATGCAATTTATCAAGCAAAAACTTTTGTCGGTGATGAGCCGTTTGCTGTATTACTTGGTGACACGATTATTTACTCAGAAGTTACACATAATCTTTCTGAAATGGTAAAAATGTATATCGAGAGTGGTAAATCAGTGGTGGCG
This sequence comes from uncultured Candidatus Saccharibacteria bacterium, assembly GCA_964389035.1. Taxonomy (GTDB): domain Bacteria; phylum Patescibacteriota; class UBA1384; order XYA2-FULL-43-10; family XYA2-FULL-43-10; genus CAYMCH01. The sequence goes on from CAYMCH010000010.1 coordinate 13,443, forward strand.
CTAGAAGAAATTCCTTTAGACATAATTGAAAGATATGGAGTAGCGTCCGGTAAAAAAATTGCCAAAAACCAGATTGAAGTAGAAAAACTTGTTGAAAAACCAAAAGCCTCTAAGGCTCCCTCCAATTTAGCTATAGCCTCTCGCTATATTTTTGCTCCCGGCATATTTAATTTAATTGAAAAAACTAAGGATGGAATCGGTGGCGAGATTCAAATAACAGATACAATGAAATATCTTGCTGAAGTAGGGGAATTATTGGGTTACATTATTTCAGGCAAGCGATATGATATTGGTAATAAGGTTGATTTTGTAAAAACTAATATAGATTTTGCACTGAGACGATCGGATACTAGAGAGCAAGTACTTAAATATATCAACGAAATAACTAGGAGAAAAAAATGAGCCATTATTTAGTGACCGGCGGAGCCGGATTTTTGGGTTCTAATTTGGTAATAAGATTGATAAAAGATGAGCATAGAGTTACCGTGATAGATGATTTTTTCACAGGTAGAAAAGAAAACTTAAAAGAAATCGAAGGAAATGTAAATTTAGTAGTAATCGAACACAATATTATCAAACCATATAATTCTAAGGACAAAATTGATGTAGTTTGTAATTTGGCTTGTCCTGCTTCACCGCCAAAGTATTATTTAGATCCAATTCGGACGTTAGAGACATCATCGCAGGGAACAAAAAATATGCTAGATTTAGCCCTAGAGCATAATGCAAAGTTTTTTCATACATCAACTAGCGAGATTTATGGTGATCCTCTTGAACATCCACAGAAAGAAAGTTATTTTGGAAATGTAAATCCGTATTGTAAACGTTCTTGTTACGATGAAGGTAAACGATATGCTGAAGCTTTAATTTATGAATATCATAATAAAAAACATTTGGATACAGCGATAATCCGTATTTTTAATACCTATGGACCGAAGATGGACCCCGATGATGGTCGTGTAGTAACAAATTTTATTAAACAAGCTTTACGAGACGAAGACATAACAGTTCAAAGTGATGGAAGACAGACAAGATCTTTTTGTTATGTTGACGATCAAATTGAGGGTATGATTCGAATGATTAATACTAACGAAGAAGGTCCAATTAATATTGGTAACTCGGACGAATTTACCATCTTGGAGCTGGCGGATTTAATTATTAAATTAACTGGCTCAAAATCAAAGATAATTCATGTAGCTGCTGCAGAATCTGATCCCAAACAACGAAAGCCTGACATTACAATAGCTAGAGAGAAGCTTGGTTGGGAGCCAAAGGTTAAGTTAGAAGAAGGATTGAAAAAAACTATTGAATATATGAAGAGAGAAATAGGGGAAAAGGAGTAGTGAGTAGATAGTAACAATACAGAAAAACACAGAATAGACGCAGGAATATATTAGTTAACAAATTTCTAATTCCCAATTTCTCATTTCTAATGAAATTACAAATTGATCAATATAAAATATAAAAAATAAAATATCAAATATCAGAGATCAATTAAGTAAAAAACAGTAAGCATTAGGTGTTGAGTCGTTGGCGGATGGCCGATAGCCGTTTGCCGGTGAATACTGTATTTTTAATTCTGTTTTAACAATCGTATTACCACTGATTAACCACCGAATATCTACTGAATTTACTATCAAATATCGTTTACCGTTTACCGTTTTTCTTAAAAAATTTAAATTGGAGATAATATGAAAATTGTTGTTATCGGCACTGGCTATGTGGGCTTGGTGCAGGGGGTATGTTTAGCTGAACTTGGCAACGAAGTGGCATGTATAGATCTTGACGAAACAAAAATTGCAAAGCTTAAAAACGGCGAATCACCAATATACGAACCAGGGATAGAAGAGTTAATCAAGAAAAACTTAAAACAGGAAAGAATTGTATTTGATACCTCACTTAAAAAGCATCTAAAGAATGCCGAGATAATATTTATTGCTGTGGGTACTCCTTCGGACGAAAAAGGCAAAGCCGATTTAAAATATGTTAAGGTAGCCGCCGAAGAGATCGGTAAAAATCTTGATCATTACACCATAATTGTGAATAAAAGCACTGTACCAATCGGTACAGGCGAAATGGTAAAAACTACTATCAAAAAATATTATAAAAAAGATTTTGATGTCGTCTCTAATCCTGAGTTTCTTAAAGAAGGTGCGGCTTTGGATGACTTTTTTCATCCAGATAGGGTTGTTATCGGTGTAAATGGTAGCAAAAAGGCTGCGGATCGAATCGCTGAATTGTATAAAGTGCTGAATTGCCCGATTGTGGTGACAAATTTAGAAACTGCTGAAATGATAAAATACGCTTCAAATTCATTTTTAGCAACTCAAATTTCTTTTATAAATTCAATCGCTAATGTTTGCGAAAAAGTTGGAGCTGATGTTACAGATGTGTCGAGAGGAATGAAATTAGATAAACGCATAGGCGAAAGAGCTTTTTTAAATGCAGGTGTTGGCTATGGAGGGTCATGTTTTCCGAAAGATGTCAGTGCTATGGTAGAAATCGCTAGAGAGTCGAAAGAAGACTTTAAAATATTAGAAGAGGTAGAGGCAACCAATAAGGCACAGCGTCAGAAATTTATTAAAAAAATTATTGAAAATATTGGCGGAGTCAAAGATAAAAGAATCGCCATATGGGGTGTAGCCTTTAAAGCCAAAACGGATGATATTCGGGAGGCACCGGCTATTACTATCATCGAAGCGTTACAGAGCTTAGGGGCGGAAGTATTAGCATACGATCCTGTGGCCGAAGAGAATGCCAGAAAAGCTATGCCGGATGTGATTTATGTCAGTCGTCCTCAGGATGCATGTAAAAAAGCCAATGCTTTGGTGATTGTTACCGACTGGGATGAGTTTAAACAGATTGATTTCAAAACAATTGCTTCGCTCATGAAGAGTAAAAACATTTTTGACGGTCGTAATATTTATAATCCAGAAGAGATAAAAAAAGCAGGTTTTAAGTATTTTGGCATTGGTAAGTGAAACTTTCTATCATTAGAATTATAGAATTATGAAAAAGCAACCAAAAGTATCAATAATAATTCCGGTTATTGCTATTAATGATTATATCCGAGAATCCGTACCGGAAATATTAAAGCTGGATTGGCCATATTACGAGATATTAATTTTTCCTGATAAAGAAGATAAAAAACACTCTTGGCCCAAGACACAGATTATTGCATCGGGCAAAGTTGGACCTGCAGAGAAGCGAGATTTGGCTCTAAAATACGCTACAGGCGAAATCCTGGCTTTTTTGGATGATGATGCTTACCCAGAGCCAGATTGGCTAAAAAAAATGATACATTGCTTTGTGGATGATGATAAAGTGGCAGCAGTTGGTGGACCTGCGATTACTCCTACTCATGATGGAGTATTGCAAAAAGTCTCTGGAGCAGTATTTGAATCATATTTGGGTGGAGGGTTTGCTCGTAATCGTTATCTTTGCATTGGCGAGCATCGCCAGTGTGATGATTGGCCTACAGTCAATTTACTAGTGCGCAAGGATGTATTTGAGCAAGTTGGCGGTTTTGATAATTCCTATTGGCCTGGAGAAGATACAAAATTATGTCTTGATATTATCGAAGCCGGCTATACCATTAAATACGATCCCGAAGGTGTGGTATATCATCACCGCCGTTCCGATTTGCTCAAGCATTTTAAACAAATTGGTAATTATGCTTTGCATCGCGGTTTTTTTGCTAAAAAATATCCCAAAACTTCACTCAAAATCGGCTACTTCGCCCCGACATTGTTTGTATTATATTTTTTATTTTTAATTTTGATATTGTTTCGAATTTCGAATTTCGAATTTCGAATTTTATCCTCAATCCCTTTAATTGTCTATTCTTTAGGGCTCATTATCGACGCTACTGTTATCTCTTGGCGTTGGAAAAATCCAATCGTCGGTCTCCTTACTATTCCAATGATATTATTCACTCACATCTGGTACGGTATACGCTTTGTGTGGGGGCTGATTATCCCGAAACTTGATCGATAATAATATTATAGCACTCCATAAACACAAAACCGCCTGCCTGTTACGGCTAGGCGGCGGTTTTGGCGATCTTAATAACTATATGCGATCGCGTGCATTGCCTCGAGGAACTCGCGGGCGATGCCGAGGCTGGTCGTCTTGTCGACCAGCGCGATCTTGGGCGGCTGGTACTCCGCCACCCAGATCATCTGCTCGAAATCAGCGCCGGCCTGCTTTAGGCGGCGGATGATCTCAGCCTCGACACTCTCGAGAGGTCGAGCAAGGAAGCTATCGAGGTTGGTGGGGTGGATGTGGATGGCCTTGACGTATGGCGCCAAGGCATCGATCACCGGCTCCCACTGACCGTCGACTAGGAGAAAGTTGGCTTCTCCGTACCGATTCTCCCTTCGGAGATGGTATGTATCCACCACCAGTCCTTTTCTGTGGCGGGACTGGATTTTTTCGACGATCTCACTTGGCTTGAGAGCCAACTCCGGATGGAGCTCAACTAGTGAGTTGGCTCTTGAGCCAAAGTCATGAGCGACTTGCGTCAGGTCATTCCGGCAAAACAACAGATGTTCAACTTCTCGGCATTGCTGAGAAGAAGGCGAGACCACCCAGTCGTTGATGCAACTGGGCATGCCTGCACTCCCTCGCTGGTGGGTTAGAGCTTGGATAAGGCTGTCGACAGCATTCCAAGCCTTTTCCCACAGCAACACTTCCTCCATGCCTGTAGCGCCACGGATGGGGAGCATCTGCACCCCATCGTAGCCTAAACCCAGTGCGTCATCGATTAGGCGCTGGGGTCGGGCGAAACAGCAGGTCGGAAACCACCCCAACTGTAGCCCCACCCGGATCAACGACACGATGTTGATGGCGAATTTCACTACAATCATCTCCTTGCCCGCGGGGGGCTGGTGTGGTAAACTCAATGTATCGCGTTAACGCGAACTGTTTATATTACAATAAATGTATAGTTGTGTCAATAAATTTTAGGGTAACTATTCACTGTTATTGCGAGGAGCGGTTTTGCGACAAAGCAATCTTTTTAATAGATTGCTGTACTTTTCGTAAGTTCAATGGTTTGCAATAACAGCGAGTAGTTTCAATTAAGGAGAAAATATGTCTGAGCTAAAAAAGCTGGTAAAGCCCAGTAAGGAGCAAAAAGAAAAGAATGGGGAATATAAAATCGCTATTTCGTACCCGCCGATGCCAGACGAAAAAGGCACCCCTTGCTTAGGGCAAAACAGACAATTTCAGTGGTTTAATAATCCTACCTATATTTATCCCATGGTGCCGTCTTATGCTGCATCTTTGCTACAGGAATACGGTTATCAAACAATGTGGGATGATGGTATTGCCGAAGAATTGACTCCGGATGAATGGTTGGAAAGAATTAAGGAATTTAAGCCGAATTTAATAGCTTTTGAATCAAAAACACCGGTTATCAAACGCCATTGGAAGGTGATCGAAATTATAAAAGAAGAGCTACCGGATACCACTGTTGTACTTATGGGTGATCATGTTACTGCTATGCCAGAGGAATCGATGCAAAATTCTAAGGTCGATTATATTCTAACTGGCGGTGATTATGATTTCTTGCTTCTGAATTTAGCAAATCACATCAATCATGGTGAAGAGTTGGAAGCAGGAATCTGGTACAGAGAAACAGATAAATCCGAAGCACCAATTTCGAAATCCGAAACAAATAAAAATGAACAAAACTTGAAAATTTTAAACACTGGGCATTTTTTACTCAATCATGATTTAGATGATCTGCCTTTTATTGATCGCGATCTAACAAAATGGGAATTATATGCTTACAAAAACGGCAACTATAAGCGCACACCGGGTACTTATACTTATGCGGCGCGAGATTGCTGGTGGGGCAGATGTACTTTTTGTTCTTGGACCACGCTTTACCCCGGCAAGGATTATCGCAAACATAGTGCCAAAAGAATGCTAGATGAAGTTGGCATACTTATTGAAAAATATCATATCAAAGAGATTATGGATGACTCTGGCACTTTTCCCATAGGTAATTGGCTCAAAGAATTTTGCGAGGGTATGATTGAACGCGGATATAACAAAAAGATAAAAATTGATTGCAACATGCGTCTTAAAGCTTTAAACCAAAAAGAATATGATCTAATGGGTGAAGCCGGCTTTCGTTTTATCCTTTATGGTTTAGAGTCGGCGAATCAGGCAACACTAGATAGAATCCAAAAAAATCTTAAAGTTGAAGAGATAGAAAAAGGCGTAAGTATGGCAAAAAAAGGAGGGCTAGAACCTCATATTACTACTATGATGGGGTATCCGTGGGAAAGCAAAGAGGATGCCAAGCGTACTATCGAATTATCTCGCAAGCTTTTTGATAAAGGTTATGTAGATACTCTCCAGGCCACAATTGTTATTCCATATCCTGGCACACCATTGTTTAGGGAATGCAAAGAAAATGGGTGGTTGAATACTGAAAATTGGGATGATTTTGATCAGCGTATGGCAGTAATGAAATCTGCTTTAACTGGGGAGGATGTTAAAGAGTTAACCCAAGAGCTGTATAAATCATTTATTACTCCTAAATTTATTTGGCGCAAGATTATTGGTGTTAGAACTTGGGATGACATCAAATTCCTCTTCCGTGCAGGCGGGAAAGTATTGGGGCACTTATTAGACTTTTCGACCAAGAATAAAAAAGAAAAAAAAGAGCACAGCTGTAACCATTGTTGAAATTAGTATCTGGTACTAAGCATTATGGTAAAAGAAGAATCAATTCACTTGTCGTTATCGTTACTAACCGGAGCGACTATAGGCTATTTGACGAGTAATTATTGGGCAATTTTGGCTGCATTATTGACGGGGTTTTTTATTGATAGTGATCACTTGATTGATTATCTAATATTCAAAAAGAATAAAGGTTATAGTCTTAAAGAATTTTTTTCGGGAAGTTTTTTTGATGATTCTGGTAAGGTATATGTATTATTTCATGGTTATGAGTTTGCTTTAATATATTTATTTGTCGGATCAATTTGGCCACAATTCAGCTGGCTTTTTTGGGCTATGGGTTTATCCTATCTGTTACATCTTTTATACGATCAGATTTCAAATAAGCCCATTTGGCCGACATATTTTATCTCGTATCGAATAGCCCACAATTTTAATCATGATGATTTTAAATTTAAAAAATGTATTGTCAAATAGTTACCTCATAAAAGCAAACGGGTTTCTGGTTGATTGTGATTTGTGATGGTGATATTATTGAAAAAATATTATCGTATCTACTGATATAATAATCTGAGGTGGAATGTCAAATAAAACTAAAGAAAATAATTATCCGTCTATATCAATAATTATTCCAACATTAAACGCTGCCGGTCCGCTTGCAGAGTGTTTGCAGCGAATTGTTGACCAAGATTATCCGAAAGATAAACTAGAGATTGTGATTGCAGACGGTGGCTCTACCGATAAAACGGTGGATATTGCTAAAAAGTTTGGCGCTATTGTGGTGCCGAATAAATTAAAAACTGGGGAAGCAGGCAAAGCAGCTGGCGTTAAGACAGCAAAAAACGACATTATCGCGCTAATCGATTCCGACAATTATCTGCCTGATAATAATTGGCTCAAAGAGATGGTGAAACCTTTTACTGATTCAGAAATTATCGGCTCTGAGCCTATAGAATATACTTATCGCAAAGAAGATGGCTATATCACTCGCTATTGTGCTCTTATTGGCATGAATGATCCAATTTGCATGTATTTGGGCAATTATGACCGTTATAATTATCTCACTAACCGTTGGACAGGACTTCCGGTTTTAGAGGAAGATAAAGGCGATTATCTAAAATTAACCTTAGAGAGATATAAAGTACCAACCATTGGTGCCAATGGTACCATGATTCGTCGTGAGTTAATCTCCTCGGATTTGGGAGATTATCTATTTGATATAGACGAAATTTACGGTTTGATGGATAAAGGTCAAGATAAATTCGCTAAGGTTAAGGTTGGTATTATTCATGTGTTTTCAGGTACGGTTAGCACCTTTGTCCGAAAACAAAAACGTCGTATAAAAGATTTTGGCTATTATCAAAAAATAGGTGTTCGTAAATACCCATGGAGCAAGTTAAACAAGATGGGCTTCATTAAATTTATCATATTTTCTGCCTTGTGGCTGCCGACTTTTATTGAAGCGCTGGTTGGCTATGCCAAAAAGCCTGATAAAGCTTGGTTCTTTCACCCCCTTGCTTGCTGGCTGACGCTTTGGGTTTATGGTTGGGGCAAGATTGGTCAAACCTTATTTGGCGCTAAAGAGATGAACCGTACTGGATGGAAACAGTAAGATATTGATATGAAAAGATATCCTAAAAATAGTTCTAGAAAGTGCAAAATTGCATTTAAACCTTTTTTGTTGGCAACTATATGGGGCGTGTTTGTTTTTTTATATATTTATCTTGAACTAAAAATATCAAAAATTGTTC
>CAYMCH010000011.1:0-19916 GCA_964389035.1 uncultured Candidatus Saccharibacteria bacterium
CTGCGTTAGATAAATTAAATAAACAAAATAAACTACCATATCCATTTGGAGGATCATCGGCAATATATTTTGGTTCACTATAAGTAGCAACAAATCTCGAACCGTTATTTGTGTTTTCAAGTATTACACTTTCTATTGTATCTAAATTTATTCCGTATAGTGTCGCGGATGCTAATTGCAACTTTTTGGACTGAGTATTTAGAAGCTTAATACCACGTGGCAACATAGTATTGTCACTAAAATACACATCCACCTCTAAGCTACTATAGTTTTCACTCCCCCTTGATTGGTTAAACTGCTTCCAAGTAAATTTGTCCCATTTTTCGGGTATCGAAAAATACACTGGATACAAAGTTTTATTGTCAGCAAGCAAAATAGAAGATCCTATATAATAGCTAGCTAAGGGTAAATAGTCATTGGCAGTAAATATTACACTACCCTCTGAGTCACTATTTCTAGACTTTGTAAATGGTAATGAGTCTCCATCGATTATTCCGTGCAATTCCATCTGCAAATCAGGTATTGAGCTATTGTTTGATAAATACTTGGCATTAATTTTTAGCTTTCTATATGCATCGATATTTATATTATATCTTGACAGTTGTTGAGCGATAACATTTAAATATCGAGTGTGAATGGAATACTTATCTTCTCCGTCTTGGACATAAGCCTTTATTTGATAAAAATATTCTTCCAGTATCTCCTCGTCTGGATCATCTGATTTTATAACTTGTAAGTTTGGCTTAAATAAACAACCCGTTTCGTCCTCAACATCCAACCCCTCTTCCAATAACATGCCTTGAGTGTGATACTTTGAATCCACAAGTTTAATTTCAATTTTTGCATTAGGCACCGGATTGCCAAAGGAGTCCAATACACATATCGAAAAAGCACCTGTGCCTGATTCGGTCTCTGCTACTTTGCTAGCAAAGTCCGAGACCAGTTCAGACAATTTTTTATCAGATCCTTCCTTGTAAACCGAGATAATTACTTTTTTATAATCATAGGGGCGCGTATCACTACCCTCTGGAATTAAATATGTCTCTGGATCACCAGGATTGTATGAGTCTCCTTCTTTAGGTATTGCCTTACCATCAGCAGGATCATCAACATATATTACTGAAGTTTTTACTGAATAATTACCTTCGTTGGGGACGGAAACAGACACCTCTGCGTCTATAATGCCAGAAGGAATAGCATTTTTTACACCAACATCATCGTAGGGTAAAGCTCGTATCTCTTCCATTTTCTGATTAGCAATAGCAGCAGCTGTACCTTTGCTTTTTTGAAAAGTGGCAGATTTCATACTAAGGCTATATGCTTCGAAAATAGCAACAGCCAAAAAAGAGAGAATCATAATATCAATAAGAATCTCTATCATTACATAACCGTGCCTAGCGTGATTTATTTTGAGAATAAACCCTCCTTATCTTTACTATATTTTAATAAATATACTATCAAGAGTCAATGATGTTAATGTATAATGATATACTATTACTAAATGATAATTTTTTGTATGATGTATTAAGTTTTATAAATCATTAATATTGCTATTATAGTGAACTTTTTTTTATGAATAAAATTATTGATTTTAAATTTTTATCTCCGAAAAATTTGGTTGATCTTTTTGCCAAAAATATTAGAGTCGGAAAAGCCGATATTCATATTCACTCAAATTGTTCTGATGGCAAACCATCCGTCGAAGAAATTTTAGATTATGTGCAATACCAGACAGATCTTGATGTTATATCAATAACTGATCATGACACTATTGAAGGTTCGGTCAGAGCAAAAAAGATTGCCAAAAAGATGAATTACCGTTTCGAAGTGATAATCGGAGAAGAAATATCGTGCAAAGAAGGACATTTATTGGGACTTTTTATGAATAAAACCATCCCTGCAGGATTATCACTCCAAGAGGCTATAATTGCATTAAAATCTCAAAAAGCTCTTTCTATATCTCCTCATCCTTTTTACAGAACAAAATTTATTGGGCAAAATATGTATGTTATGAACGGATTAGGTCCACAAGAGTTAATAAAACACCATCATCACATAGACGGTATAGAAACTGTAAATTCTACTCCCACGCTCGCTGATGAAAATTTGGCCGCTACCATACTCAATCGTGCCATTTTATTCCGCGCAGAAACAGGATCAAGTGATGCTCATATATTAGAAGCAATAGGCAAAGGATTTACGGTTTTTGAAGGTAAAACCGCTAATGATTTAAAATACGCTATCACTCATCAGCAAACCCAAGCAATCTATGCAGGTTGGACATTTCTTGCCGTATTAAAATATGCCTGGTTTTTTATTCCTGTAGGGTCCAGACTTTTATGGAGCAATATTATTTCTTCGCACTCCAAACGTAGGACTTAAAAACAATATTTTTATGTTATGATATAATTCTCGCTAACTTTGCATCTAGATAATTTATCTATATTCTACTTTTACCTTTGTCATTTTACGTTCATCGTTTTTCCTAATTTCTAACAGCTGTAAACCAAAAACAGGATTTAATCCCGTATTCTAGTGATCTGCTTGCAATTACCAGCCTCCGCCTCCACCTCCTCCGCCACCGCCTCCAGAAAATCCACCGCCTCCGGCTCCGCTAGATGAAGGTGAGGATGACAAGGTTTCCCCGATAGTAGAAGATAACGAATTTATATCACTGCTAAACGAATCAAAATTGAAATTACTATTACCAAAACCGTAAAACCATACTGGATGATAATTTCGAAGATACTCTTTGCTATATAAAATTTCCATCTTTTTTGCCCAAATTGAAGTTATTCCAAACATGATGGCATAAGGTAAAAATTTCTCAAAAATATTTTCTTTTTCGTTAAATTGCTGTCTATATTTTTCGGCTTTAGTCATATATAATTTTAGTCCTTGTATCCTCTTGAAATATTTTGTGCCTTTTTCGGAACGCTTATTCATTAATGGAGTAAATGTCGCAAATATTATTGCAGAAATCATCAAACTGATTCCTAAATAAGTGCTATATAACCATGATAAAATACTAATTATTATAATGATGATAATAAAAACGATAAAACCATATTGCCACCATCTGCTAGAGTCGATTATCCAACCTCTTTTTGCTAAATTATTTTTTACCAAAATATTTATTTCTGTAATTTTTTTATAAAATTTTTCTTTAAGATCAAAAGTACTAACCATTTGTTTACCTCCAAAAAGCTTATCAATAAGCAATTTTTCTGATAAAGGCAAGTTTTCTTCATTTTTTCCGGTCTTATGAAATAAATATTCTTTTGTTTTTAAGATTGTTCCTTCTTTTTTTAATTCAATAGTAATCACACCTTTAACAGCCAAATTGATTATTGCTGCAGATAAATATCTGTTATGCAAAATCCCATCGCTATATATCATTCCCATCTCAATGGGAGCTAAATTCTCTGGAATTTCAAATTCTGGTGTAATAACTGGGGAAATTTTGGGATCTTTGCCATACTTTTTCCACAAAGAGTAAGCAAGAAAAAAGAAAAAAACAGGAATAATTATTAGCAACATCCACTGATATCTAATATACCAACGCATATTATATAGTGAAAAATAATTTTTTGGGTGTAACAAGGATAAAGTTATGCCTTCACCCTCTCGCAATTTTCTTGTAGCCTTGACACTAATGGTTTGAGAATTATCCCAAGATATTTGGGCAAAATCATTACCTTGACTTCCATATATTCCTGAATCAATATTTAATTCAATCTGATCTTTTATAAAATCTGATGGGAATATTATCTTTGCTGAATAATTGTCAATTTCCATCTTCCAAAAATTCCCGTTTAAGTTCCAATATAGTTCATCAAAATCCGAGCTATGCTCGCTAATAGCATTTTCTACATGATATTTGATTATATAATCGTTTACACCTTTTACTTGAATATTCTCATCGCCAATTTTCCATGTAAGTGTCCCGTCCGTACTGTTAGTAGTCTTGGTATAATTATACTCTCTACCTGCCTTATCTGTAATTGATATTAGCTTAATCGGTGTTTTATACATCTTGTTCATACCTATCTTGCGCCGATATGGTATAATACGATAAATACCATGTTTATCCACCAAATTTCCTCAATCAGCCGTAATATTTTCTGTAATATCAAGCGAGGAATCCTTGTTTACAATTATTTCACTTGAAAAATCTTTTATGTACCAATCTAATATCTCTGACACCTCTCTTGCTTGAATTGGCACTGGAATTAGAGTAATAATAAAGATAGAGAATAGAAATTTTATAATTTTTTTCATATAATCGCTTTTCATATTTATTAATATTGTATCACTTTTTTTTGTAAAACAATTTATGTTATAATGTTGTTAATTAATCAAAGGAGGGGAGATAGGTACAAATGAAAAATGCTATTCTTCCCATAATTCTAGTGATAATAATTATCACTGGGGTTGGATATTTATTATTTAAACCAGAAAAAGCTATCGGACCTAAAAATGATTCCAACAGTAACTTATCCGAAGATAATGAATCGCAAGTAGGAGAAAACATGGATAATGAATTTTCTTTTCCCGGAATTTTGCCAGACGAACAAATCAAGAACAAAAAAGTCATTATTGAAACCGAAAAAGGTTCAATTGAAATCGAGCTATATGCTGACAAAGCACCTAAAACTGTTAGTAATTTTGTTTATCTTGTTAGTAAAGAATTTTATAACGGCTTAACTTTTCATCGAGTTGAACCAACTTTTGTTGTTCAGGGTGGTGATCCAAATGGTGACGGCACAGGAGGACCTGGTTATAAATTTGAAGACGAGACTGTACAAGGAGATTATATTAGAGGCTCAGTAGCTATGGCTAATTCCGGTGCTAATACAAATGGATCACAATTTTTTATCTGTCTAGAAGATCAAAAAAGTTTACCCAAGAAATACAATCTCTTTGGTCAAGTAATTAAAGGTATGGATGTAATAGATCAGATTGCTATCGGTGACGTAATGAATTCAATGATTATTGAACCTCTTAATCAATAATTTATTTAAGCATTATTCTTCACAATTTGGCAAGGTTTCATGCAATCAAACGATATATTAATTTTTATTGTTCTCTCTCTAGGAATGGCAATAATCGGATTCCCATTAATAATTTTAATAATTGTCGCCATTTCTAATAAAAATATGAATAATGATAAAAAATAAAGTCGATAAAACACTAAGACAGAAATTGTTTATTTTTATCATGTTTTTATTTCTGTTATTGACAATTCTATGGATAATAAATATTAATAAAAATAATAAGGATGATGCAAATAGCTCAGACATCAACATTTCCGATACGGCAAATACAAATAATGACGATTCTCCGAGGACGCAAGAAGACGAAGGTCAGCCGACGCCATCTAAGACTGTATCAATACCTGCAATTTTCAGCATTGAGGTGCCTTTTACCTCTCAAGCTCCAATTTACAATTGGGACACCCTACACGAAAACGCTTGCGAGGAAGCGAGCCTGATAATGCTTTATTATTGGATTAATAATAAAGCATTTGCCAGCCCCGAGGAAGCAGAAATTGAAATTTTAAAACTGTCTGAATATGAAAAAAATACAGGTTACGAATTTAGCATTTCCTTAAATGAACTAAAAACTATCGCCGAAAAACATTTTTTAATTAAGAATCTTACATTAAAAACTATTGATAATTCACAACAGATTAAGGAGATAATTGCAAGTGGTAGTCCAGTAATAGTGGGTGCGGCAGGTAAAATTTTGCCAAATCCAAATTTTAAAAATGGCGGACCGAATTATCACATGTTGCTTATAAAGGGATATGATACAAATGGTTTTATTACTAATGATCCGGGCACGCGTAAAGGAGAAAATTTTTATTATAAAAATGACGAATTATATAATGCTATTCACGATTGGGATCCGAACAATATCTTAAATGGCCAAAAAAATATTATGTATCTTAAACTAGATTCTTGACCATATAGCTTTGTTTTAGTTTAAAACCATTTTTTTCAAAATAGCCCCTCACTCCAACCCCAGCAATTACAGTGATTTTTTTATATCCTGAATTCTTGGCAATTTCTTCTGCACAATTAAGCAACATTTTCCCGATACCTTTATGCTGGTGAGAGCCTGCTTCTTTTGCACCGATTGAAACAGTTGGACCATAAACATGAATTTCACGAATAATTGCTGAATTATTTATGATTCGCACTTGTGTATCTGTATTTATCAGTCTCAATCTACAAAACGCATATAGATATTTTCTATCAACTGTTTCATAAGATATAAAATATTCGTCGCTATCTGAAGCACAATACTTATCTATAAAAATCCGAGCAGCATTTTTTGGTTTGTATCTTTTAATTTCACGACAACGAATACACATACAATTGTAATTACGATAGTTTAATTCTCTTTCAACCATTTGACGCAGATTCGACACTTTCGCACCGCCCTCTACAATATTTGTAGCAGGAATATCGCGTATTACTCTCTCCACACGACAATATTTAGGTATGTATTGTTTAATGTCTGATATCAAATCTACTAGTTCTTTCTCTATGTACGGTTTAAATTGATGCTGTAAATATTTTTGATATAAGACACAATTTTTAACTAATGCCAAAGGATAAATCTTAAGATGATCTGGTTTGTAACTCTGATTCAAAAATATTTCTTTAAATCCATCTACATCTTTTTGATAACAAGAACCAAATAAATTCAACATCATTTGATAAGACACTTTGAACCCATAATTTTTCAAAAGTTTAGTAGCATAAATTGTATCTTTATTGGTATTACCTCGCTTATTTTTTTTCAATATTTTATCATCTACTGACTGTACGCCAAGCTCTACTTTAGTAATACCATATTTTCTGAATCTCACTAGTTCACTGTTATTTATTTTATCCTGCCTTGTTTCAACTGACATCTCAACTATACGGCAAAGCGAAGATTGATTAACTTTCTGCAATTCCAATAGGCTATTATTTTCTGAAACACTTCCATTAAATTCATTGCAAGCCCGGTATAATTCTCGTATATACCATGATTGATAGCTGTTGGGATATTCCGAAAAAGTACCGCCAATAATTCTTACAGACACTTTCTCAATTATATGCCCAGTCGCGCTCAATGCTTTAATCCTGGCATTCACTTGTAGATATGGATGATAATTACAGGCAATTGCCCTCATTACTGCAGGTTCATTTGACAAATAGCTTTTGGGTACATTTTTCTCGGTCGGGCAATATATGCACTGACCAGAGCAAGGATAAGGTTTTGTTAAGACTGAAACAACTGCAATACCAGACTGAGATCGAGTATTTTTTATTTGAAAAAGATCAGACAATTCTTTTTTAGGTACAATAGTTTTCGAAGAGATCATTTTTTGATAAGCTCTTACCAGATCATCTTTTTGGAAAAAAGATAATTTATATTTTTTAGCATAAATTCTTTGCAGAGCTTGAAAATCAGACAAGCTTGGAGATTGTATCGTATTTATTTCTATAATAAATTTTTCAATAATTTTTTCTTTATTCATGAACCAAAACGACGCATTAAAAAATATGCAGAAAACAATAAGCGATTATAACCTAATTGCCGATAAGTTTTCAAGTACACGTAATAATTTAACTGAAGATATATTGAATCTTAAGCAATATTTAGATATTAATTCCAGGGTTCTTGATTATGGTTGCGGTAATGGGCGAGTCTGCCAGATGTTCAATCCAGACAATTATTTTGGAGTCGATCCTTCAGAAAAACTAATTAGAATTGCAAAAGAAAAATATCCTATTTATAATTTTTTTCTAATAAATCCACTAGAATTTCCCAAAATTGATCGTTTTAATGCCATATTGTGTCTTTCTGTAATTCACCATATCACAAACAATAAATTGCAAATAAAATTACTCAAAGATTTTTATAATTTACTTGATTATAACGGTAAACTAATTATTACTACTTGGAATCTTGCAGATATGCCAAAAAGCGATGATAACATAGTATCTAAACCATTTATTAGTAGTACAATTCAAATTGATCGCAAAATGTATGCATTCAGCCAAGATGAGTTCGAGAATCTTATTATAGATGCGAATTTTAAAATATTAAACTCTAAAATATCTCCTCGAAATAAAGGTAAATTTTCTAACATAGAGATAGTGGCTCAGAAATGATTATTTTAATTTATCTACGCCTATAGCACCATCTGGACAAAATCTGCGACAATTTCCACAATTAATACATTTGTTTAAATCAATCACCGGCACTGGAAAAGCAAAAACTCCTAAATCTTCGCCAAAACTAAGAGCTTTAACTGGGCATTTTTCAATACATATCCCGCACCCCTTACATAAAGCAGGATCTATCACAGCAACTTTTTGAGAATTTTTATAAATATTTTTAGTCTTTTTAGTTTCATAGATTGCTTTAGAAAATTTACCTTGTTCCAATACAGCATTGTATCCATATTCAAGTGCCATGCGATTATTTTCTCTAACTGTTGCATCTTTAAGTTTATTTGCCAAGTTTTCCTCTGTCACTTCCCACACAGTTTCAAGTTTCAGCTCCAATCTCTTAGCCAACACTCCAAGAATAATCATGTTAAAAGATTTTTGAGAAAATTTATCAGCTGCGATTTTAGTAGCTGGTAATGCTTTGAGCTTCATGGCTTTTTTGGGAAATTTATTATGATCGGTTGATGAACTATCAAAAATAACTTCGGTATTCGGAGAGATATATTCCGATGCCTTATTTATAGCACGCGTAATTACCACGACGGCAATATCTGCAGTCTTAAATCTAGGATAATGTATTTTTTTATCACTCAGAGTCACGAAAGAAATTGATGGTGTACCACGTTGCTCAACCCCAAAATAGGGGATATAAAGGACTTCTTTTTTTGATCTTGCAACAGTTTCTGTAATTATTTTAGCAATTGTTTGTACGCCTTGTCCGCCCTCACCAGCCAATAATATTTTGATTGTTGGATCAATGTTTTTTTTATTCATTTTTAGCTTGATTAATTAATTCTCCAATATGATAATATTGCTCTATAATTTTTAATCTTTCAAAAGAATCTTTAGCATTTGTTTTCCAGTTTGTAGGACAAATACTTAAAACTTCAACAAATGAAAAGGCATTATTTTCGATTTGATTTAAGAGTGCTTTCTTGAATGCCTGTTTAATACCTTCTGGATTGGAAACAGTAACTCTGGAAACATAAGCGGATGGATCAGCTATCTGCTTTATTAGCTCAACACCTCTAAAACCGCCACCAAATTTATGATCTTTTCCAACTGGTGATGTAGAGGTGATTCTGCCTTCTTCCGTAGTTGGTGCCATTTGCCCACCAGTCATAGCATAATTTTCGTTGTTGACTAAAATAGCAGTTATAGGATTATTGCGAAACGCCGCATGTAGTAGCGATTGGAGCCCAATAGCATAACCCCCACCATCTCCCATATATCCTATCACTACTCTATTGGGTTTAGCAATTTTGTAGCCAACCATTGTTGGAGTAGTTCTACCATGATGAGTTTGTAAAGTGTCAATATCATAAAAATTCCAAGCCAACAAAGAACATCCTATATCTATACCGAAAGTAGTTTTCCGCTGAATACCAAGCTCATCAATGGCATATCCTAAATGCTTTAGGGTGATTCCATGACCACAACCAGGACAAAAAAGATGTGGTTTACTTTCTCTTCTCCAACATTTTGGCATATTTCTCATTGCTTTTTCCATATTTCCTCACATATATTTTTTAATAGTTTCTGATAATTCAAATGGCGTAAAACCTTGAGCGGGTCGAGATATTTCAATTATCGGTATTGTATCAGGATACAATTCGTACTTTAGTATCCTAGCAAATTGATTTAATGATGACTCTACAACAAATATCTTTTTTATTCCTTTTAGAGATTTTTTTAAAGCTAATATGTCAAAAGGATGTGCACTTATTGCTCTAAACAATCCTATTGCTTTTTTCTCGTTTCTCAACATATCTACTGCTTCATGACAAGCTTCAGCTACCAAACCATGCGCAACAATTAAATATTTTGCACCTTTGGCTTGATGAGTTTCTGATAATGCAATTTTTGTTTTTATCTTCATCCAATCTTTAATATTTATTGCTAAATTTTCTCCAAACTCTTCTTCTGAGCTATAACAGTTTTTGAGATGTGTTGGCACTGCTTCTTCTTTTAAAATTTTATAAGCATTAATCGGTTTCAACGGCTTTGGCAACTCGACTGCTGATCTCATTTTACCAAGATAACCATCTCCTAAAACGATAGTAGGAAATCGGTACTTCCAAGCGGTATCAAACGCCAAGAGAGTTAATTTATACATATCTAATATATTCGATGCTGAATATACCACACGAAGACCGTCACCATTACCACCGAATGCTGCTAAATTTAATTCCTGTTGTGAAAAATTTACTGTCCCCGTAGAAGGGCCACCGCGTTGCATCATAACCCCCACAAACGGAAGTCTCAGATTTTCAGCCATACTTAATGGATCCTGCATCAATACATGACCAGGACCAGCTGTAGCAGTAAATGATTTTACCCCTGCCGAAATCGTACCAAGCACACCAAATCCCGCTGAGGTTTCATCCTCAGTTTGAAGATACTGAAGATTTTTATTGCTTTCTGCGGCCTTAATCCAACCTTCTAATATTTCTGTTGCAGGAGTAATAGGGTAACCGAACATAATTTCAGCTCCGGCATCAATAGCACCCAATACCGCAGCTTCATTGCCAGTTAACAATTTTTTGTTATTCATTTTGAACTTTATTTAATTATTAATAATCTTTTCACTTAACATTTTTGCAATAGCGGTTTCTTCGTCTGGTTCAACACAAAATACTTCTTGAATCTTAAACATCTCTAATCTAGATAATATTTTATCTCTGATTGCACTAGAACCATTACCAATTTTCCCAGTAAAAATTATTGCGTCAATACCGGACATTCGCACAGCATATGCCCCAATAAAATCTAATAATTTCTGACAATAAATTTCTATCGCCAATTTAGCACGGCTAGCTTCCTCTTGATTCGCCTCTCTTTGATAATGATAATCCGAGGATTCAATCTTTTCTCCAGAAAGATATAGAGCATCAAGCATTTCACCGCCTCCAGATATAAAACCACTTAATCCTGATTCTTTTTCTATTACTTTTTTTGTCTTTTTAAAACCAATTTTTTCTGTCAGATATAATATAATTCCGGGATCGATATCTCCACACCTGTTTCGCATCATAACTCCGCCTTGAGGAGTTAAACCCATAGAAGTAGCTATCGGTTTAGAATTATATATAGCAGTAACCGAACAACCAGCACCCAAATGGAGAGAAACAACTTTTTGATACTTGTTGGCCCCTGATATATCAAAAGCATATTTATGGGAAATTCCATGATAACCATTTTTTTTGATTTTAAGCTTTGATGCAATTTGATAATTTATAGGATAAGTAATTTCCACACTAGGTAAATCTCTGAAATAAACTGTATCATAAAATAAACTATTTTTAATCTCTGGCATTATCTTTTGGCAATAATTGATCACAGCTAATGCAGCAGGATTGTGTAATGGAGCAAAAATTGAATTTTCTTTTATTTTTTTTAAACTTTCTGGTGTAGCTGTTTCTCCATCTTTTGCTTCACTCCCACCCAATACTACTCTATGCCCAATAAATTTGACCTCACTAACAAACTTTTGAAAATGATTTAAAATTTGTTGCGTTGCCAAATTATGACCCGACCCATTTGTCTCTGAAATTCCAGAAATTGATTTTTCTGCAATCAACAATAAACTTCCATCTTTAATTTGATAAAGTTTACCTTTTAACGATGATGATCCTGCATTAAAAACTAATATCATTCTCACCTTATAATTAATTCACCAATAGCCACACCGTTTATTCCTGCAGCATTACCTTCATCGGTATCTATGTGTATATTATTTACGAAAGAAGAAGATATTCTTACAACAACATTATCAAATATCAAACTTCGGTCTCCATTAATTTTCACTTTCGCCAAACTTCCATCTTTTAATTTATGCTTTTGCGCAAATTCTGGATTTGTATGAAAATGCCTTTTAGCAATCATAGCAATATCCGAAATAATTTCTCCCTTTTCTCCAATAACCCTGACTTTTTCTCCTTTGCCTGATCCAGATAAAGTTAATGGCGCATCAATTCCAAGAAATACTGCATCAGTTTTTGATATTTCTAATTGAGATCTTTTTCGCAATGGTCCTAATACTCGCACATGTTTGAGTCTATCATCTGGTCCTACAACTTCAACAGTACGCGTTGAGGCAAATTCGCCCTTTTCTGACAAATTATTTCGAACTTCTAATTTGTTAACACCGAATAGCATACGACAATCTTCTTCGCTTAAATGAATATGTCTAGCTGATACTTCAATATTTACCTTCATCATTACCTCAAATTTATTCTAATCTATTTAGTAAAGATATTCCCGTCATTTCACGAGGTACAGGAATACCAAATATTTCTAAAATAGTAGGGGCTACATCTGCTAAAGTGCCATCAGATTTTAATATGTCAGACAGCATATTTTCACCAGAAATATTTCGAAAATTCGATTGTTTAGAATCACCATGAGCCATAATAAAAGGTACTGGATTGATAGTGTGAACAACTTCTCTGTCAGCGTTCATATCGGTTACTTTTATCATCTGCTCAGCATTACCGTGATCTGCAGTAATCATTAAAATAAAATCATTCTGCCGACAAACATCAGCTACTTTACCCACTTCATGATCGACTACCTCTACTGCCGAAGCAGTGGCACGAATATCGCCCGAATGCCCCAATACATCAACATTAGCGTAATTAGCAATAATAAAATTATATCTTTTACTATTCATAGCATGGATAATTTGATTTGACACTTCAGCAGCTGACATCTCTGGCTTATTAATAAAATCACTGATATTCGGAGAAGGTACGATTTTCCATTCTTCTCCAGGATATGCTTCGAGCCTACCGCCATCAAAAAAGTAAGTAACATGAGAACTTTTCTCACTTTCAGCAATATGAATTTGGCGAATTTGGTTATCTGAAAGCAATTGAGCCAGATTTGGTACTATCTCCTGACGTTTAAAAGCCACTTTATAACCATAATTAAATTCTTGGAAAAAATAATCAGTAAATGTGACTAAAAATAAATTATATAATTTTTTAAAATTCCAACCAACTTTAAATTTACCAATTAGTGCAGCACTTAGTTCTTGCATCCTATCAGCACGATGATTAAAGAATATAACACTGTCAAAATCATTTATCTTTGCAGTGGGTTGTTTGTTTTTGACAATAATTGTTGGAGGGATAAATTCATCGGTATATCCCTTTTCATAAACTCTTGATACAACTTGTCTCGGTTCAATGCCTAAATCACCAGAACCTTGCACCATTGCCTTATATGCAAGATTTATCCTATCATAATGGTTACCTTTATCCATTGCATAATAACGCCCGCTTACAGTAGCTATTTCACCTACACCAATTTCGTGTAATTTATTAACCAATTGCCCCATATATATTATTCCATCCGTAGAACCAGTATCCCTGCCGTCCATGATTGCATGAATATATACTCTATTAATTTTTTCGTTTTTAGCAAATTCCAATAAAGCATATAAGTGACTTAAATGAGAATGAATTCCTGCATCAGATATCATACCTACTAAATGTAAAGCTGAATTATGTTTACGACAATTCTCCGCAGCCATCTTTAGCACAGTATTGTCCAGAAAACTTTTATCATTAATCCTCGCGTCAATGTAATCTAAGTTTGGAGTAATAAATTTTCCTGCAGATATTGCAGTGTGACCAATTTCTGAATTGCCAATATAACCAGTTTTTGAGATAGAACGATCATAAGCTCGTAAAATTTTATGCGGATATGAGCGCCAAAGATTGTTGATGTGAGCTGGATTATTCAAACTGATAGCATTGCCACCCCAAGAAGGAGATAAACCCCAACCATCCAAAATAAGCAATAATATTTTTTTGTCTAAATTTGCCATACTAATCTATCATCTAAATAAAACATTTGATCCCGACATCTCTTCGGGTATATTCAAATTTGCTAAATATAATAATGTAGGTGCAACATCGCATAATCGACCGGGAATTAACTTGTGCTCCTTTTTATTTAATCCATATTGAGCCACAATAAAGGGTACTGGATTTGTAGTATGCTCAGTATCAGCCTGACCTGTGGCAGGATTTACCATCTGCTCTGCATTACCGTGATCGGCACAAACTAGCAATGTTCCATGTTTTTCAATTACTTTTTTGGCTATAACACCTAAACAATGATCAGTAAAAGTCACAGCTTGGATAGCAGCAGTAAGATTACCTGTATGACCGACCATGTCGGGATTTGCTAAATTTATTATCAACACATCATATCTATCTTCATTTAATACTTTGATTACATGAGTTGTAATAGCTTGAGCGCTCATATGCGGAGTCAGGTTATATGTCTTAACTCGAGGAGAAGGAATAATTTGCCAATTTTCTCCAGGATACGGCTTATCACTACCTCCATTAAAAAAATAAGTTACATGTGCATATTTTTCCGTCTCAGCAATATGTAATTGCCGAATATTATTGTCAGACAATACTCTAGCCAATGGCATCTGTACTTTATCTGGTGAAAAAATATGGTAAATCGGCCAATTACCATAATCCTGTTCATACATAGTAAAAGAAAGAAATTTAATATTATTTAATTTTTTTCTATCTGGGAATTCTGTTAATGTATCCGCAACAAAAGACATAGTTATTTGCCGTACCCGATCAGGACGAAAATTAAACAATATCACTACATCGTTATCTTTAATAAGTGTTGCCTCCTGTTGTTCGTTCACAATCAAACGAGGCTCAATAAACTCGTCTGTTGTTCCTTTGGCATACGACTTAGCAAATACTTGCCTAGCGTTAGAAGCATATTCAGCTTCTCCTTTTATAAAAGTATTGTAAGCTCGTGAAGTTCTGCCCCAACGATTATCACGATCCATAGCATAGTATCTACCCATTATAGACACAACACTACCTATCTTTTTCTCAATTAAATATCTTTCTACTTTATCTAGCATCTCGATACCACTCATCGGACTAGAATCTCTACCGTCAGAAAACAAATGAATTTTTATATTTTTGTAATCATTTAGAGCCGCAAAATCTAGTAATGCAAATAAATGATTAATGTGGCTGTGCGTACCTGCATCGGAAAGTAGACCCATGAGATGAATGGACGAATTATTTTCTTTAGCATGAGCAAAAGTTTCCAAAAGAGTTGGTTTCTTAAAAAATTCTCCGTTTTTAATTTCTTCGTCGATAATGGTTTCATCTTGACGCACCAATCTGCCAGCACCAATGTTTAGATGACCGGCTTCCGAATTGCCTGCTGCCCCCTCTGGCATACCAACAGCCTTACTGGAAGCAGCTAAAGTCGTATTGGGGAACTTTTGCCATAAAAAATTAAAATTTGGTGTCTGTGCTTGAGTAATAGCATTGCCACCCCATGATGGTGCCACACCCCAGCCATCCATTATCAAAAGAACATAAGGAGCATGATCCTTATCAAAACCTGAGGATTTTATTTGATTTGCTCTAATCTTTTGTATTAACAAATCCCCTCCGTTAGTTACATATATATATTAGGTTTTTTATTTTATCTTGGCAAGAGACAATAAAAATATTCCAAAATTTTGATTCATATTGAGTCAAATCCTTTTTTTTGCTATATTCTGTAAGTAGTTCGAAGTAAACAAAAAATCGTGTTATAACGGAATTAGCTAAAATAGTCTGTCATCCTGAGGCATCTTACTGAAGGATCTTCTTATTTAGGTTTTAGGTTATAGGTATTAGTTATTAGGGGAAACGTAATATATTTACATAAGGAAGATTCTTCGATTCCTCAGAATGACTATTTATAATCCGTGTATGACCCTGCCTCGCCCTACTTGCCAGCAGGCAGGCGTGTAATTACCTCCTTTTTCTGTTTCTATTCTATGTTTTTCTGTATTGTTACTTTCAACTTGATGAATTTTCTACTTTTTACTTTAATTCATAATTCTTCATCCATAATTCGTGATTCATAACCCTTAATTCATTATTCTTTATTCATAATTCATTTCTTGCCGCGGTGGCGGAATTGGTAGACGCACAGGACTCAAAATCCTGCGGTAGCAATATCATGAGAGTTCGAGTCTCTCCCGCGGCACCAAAAAATCACAAGTAAAACTTGTGATTTTTTTGTATATTTAAACAAATACTTTATTGTGCAAATTTTTACCTCATAGGCACAACGAGAATCAAATTCCTATGTCCCAGGTCTAGATCGTTGTCTGCCCAGAATGACAGTAGTAGGCGTAGAAATAAATAGATACTGATTATTGAGCTTGTTATTTTTTTGTTTTATCTATACATTTAAAATATGCACAAAGAAAAAGCAGGCGTATTAATACAAAAACTTTAAGAAAAAGAAATATTTATTTTGCTTTTATTAGATAGCGCCACTTATTATTAAAAAGTTTCCAAAGGTCATATGGAGATAGGGGAGAGCGCAGAAGAAACAGCTATCCACGAAACCAAAGAAGAAACAGGCTTAGATATAAAATTGCTAAAATCGCTACTAGATGTGAACTATTATGATAACGATAAAAACGAAATAATCCTTCATATGTTTCTAGCTGAAATTGTTAGTGGAAACATAACTTCAGAAGACGCAGATCACTAGTTAATCTGGATACCACTAGGAGATGCAGCCAAAAAGTTAACTTATCCTGACATGAAGGATTTTATTATTAAATCTTACGAAGAGATAGAGAAATGAAGATTACCAAGCACGCACAAAGCTGCTTCTTGATAGAAACTGGAAAAAGCTGTATTCTCATCGATCCCGGTTCATACGTATTCGGCGAAGAGGGGATTAAGCCGGAAGATTTTTCCAACATTGATTTAATCGCTTTTACACACGAACACGCCAACCATTTTGACTTTGATAATGTTGTCAAAATCATTAAGGCTAATAAGCCCATCATTCTTGGCACTCAAGCAATAGCTGATAAACTAAAGGGGATTTCTAAAGTTGAAATAATAGGAAATAATTATAAGGGCGAATTCTTTGATTTTTCAATTGAAGGTTATCTTTCTAAGCATGGACAGCTGCCCACAGGGGCAGAACCGCCGGAAGTTTGCGGCATTGTTATTGACAATGGAGACCATCGATTGTATACACCTGGTGATTCTGTCTATCTAAATCAAGAAACTAATGCAGATATTGTAGTTGTGCCTATATGCGGTCAAGTAGTAATGGATATAAATCAAGCCAAATCAGAATTATTAAAATTAAAGCCCAAATTTACGCTCCCAATCCATTATGACAATCCAAGATTTCCTGTTAATGTTGATGATTTTGCTGAAATAATGAAGGATACCGGTATTAAAACTAAAGTTTTAAAATGGGGAAAATTAATAGAACTGTAAATACTATTTTTATATTTTTATGAAACAACAAATTATCGTTATTTAGAGTGAAGGTTTTTATCCTTTAATAATAACCACCAGATATGCCGAATAGACAATCCAAATAGAGAAAATGTTCCATTTTTCAACCTAAAACGCCTACCAATTTTACAGCCAGCATATTATTTTTTGACCAATCGAGAAAAATATTAGGCAGACAGGAGTAATTATGAATAAATTTCAAAAACAAATTGACGAGTTTTCAAAATCCCGCAATTAAGACCGATATCATTGCCCAAAAGACCTATTGCTTGGAATCGTTGAAGAGATTTGTGAATTTCGAAATTTAATAAAATGGGAACAGGATCAAGATAAAATTAATACTCTCTTGCTAGTGCAACACGCTGAAGTAGAGGACGAAATAGGGGATATATATTGGTTCTTGGCCATTCTGGCGAATAAAACGGACGTAGATATGGATAGTGCAATCTCAAAAGTTATTGAATCAAACCAAAAACGCTTTCCAATCAAACATACCATAAATAAACACACCAATATTTATTTTGGCGGGCACGACGGCAGGAATAATAAATGAGACATTAGCTAATTAATTTTAAGGAACAATTATGTTAGAAGGTGAAAAGCCAACGGGGGATATTAACGCAAAAAAGCCAACAGAGAAAAAACCTAACGCTTACAAATTTGAAGACGCAGTGCATTTGTTCCCGGAAGCAGAACGAGATGAAGCAAAAGAACTTTTATCCATACAAATCAGATATATGGCTCTATTTAATTCCGACCGTGAAAAATTCATGGAAAAATATCATTCACTGAACGCTTTTTATGGAGAACTTTTACCAGAGGATAAAATTGAAGCTCAAGGGATATCTGACAGATTGCGTCAAACAAAAATTTTTCATCTTTTTTTTGGGAGCAGTATGCAGGAATCATGGCTAACAGAATTTGAGTTATATAATCACGATGATCCTAATGACCCCTCATATAAATTTGCAAAATTTATTTATGGTGACTTTTCCAAAGACCTTCCGAAAATAGAAGTATAAGATATTTATAGTGTAAACTATGAATATCACATTCATCACATCTAACAAGTCCAAATCAGATCAAGTAGCGAAAATACTTAATATTGATGTTATCTATAAATCTTTAGATCTACCCGAGATTCAATCTCTTGATCTAGATGAGATAGTAATTCAGAAAGCCAAAGATGCATATTTCATTGTTAAATCAACGGTTTTGGTTGAAGATGTATCATTAGTCTATCATGTATTGGGTAATTTGCCTGGTCCATTAATCAAATGGTTTTATCAAGAGCTCGGCGATAAAGGCCTTTGTCGCCTCATTAATCATTATAATAAAGACCGCTCCGCTACTGCCAAAATAGCTTACTGTTTATATAATGGGGACGAGCCGCACATTTTTAAATATCAAGTCGCGGGTAGAATAGCTGCTTATCCAAGAGGTGAAAACGGCTTTGGTTGGGACCCGATATTTATCCCAAACGATTCTAAATTAACTTGGGCAGAAATAAATGATCCAAATGAGGGTTCTTTTGCCATGAGAAAAAAGGCTTTAGAGAAATTATTAGAGTATCTAATTTAATGGAATATAATAAGTGTTTTCATTAAATCAGCGGAGTGTCAAAGCAAAATAGAGATTCAAAATTAGAAACATCAAATAAAATTATTGGTTTTTACGAACGCGAATTCTATGTATTTTCTAATTTTTCCAGTTTTGCAGTTGATTGGCAGGGGAGAAGGTGATCGACTTCAGAACGCGCCTATCAAGCCAATCATTTTACCGATACCAGCAAATAACTATTTGAAATAATTTTCAATTTATCTGGATAATTTTTATAAAAAATGATTTTATCGAAATACTAATTTTTCAAGTTTACTTTTTGATTTCATGTATTCTTTCTTTGGTTTACAATTCTTACTCTCTGTTTTATCCTTCCCCTCCGTTTCCGCTACTAGTCACATAGTCTAGTATAGATCAAAGAATACAGAATCTTCTGTAAAAATTTTTATTACATCCATGTCATCGTGACCTCCATATTATTTTTGAACAGCCCCCCACATATGACACTTACATAATCATTATAAAACGATTACCAAAAAAATGGCTTAGAGCTTTTAATTGAATTGATCATAATATTCTGCCAATGGTATAATATCTATATGAATAATTTTCGTTTATCAGAAGAAGATCTGCAACACATTTTTGCTTCGAACATAGAAAAGCCCAAAAAAACTAAAAAAATAATTATTTTTGGTGTTATGTTTTTAGTTATTTTTGGCTTGATTTTTTTAATAGTAAATATCTCCGCTATTACGAAATCATTTAACTATTGGTATTATAGCGACTTCAAGGCAGA
>CAYMCH010000012.1:0-1176 GCA_964389035.1 uncultured Candidatus Saccharibacteria bacterium
TTTTTTATTTACCACTCGTATAATTTAACACAATCTAAACATTTTCTCTATCTTAAAAAAATCATAAAAAATATTAGCCTTTTTAACTCTCTAAATATACACAAAGACTTTCGACATAGAATTATGTTATAATATTGACAATCAATGGAAAAAAACACTTTCAAAAAAAGAAAAGTTTTATATTGGGTAATTTTGGGCATTATTCTTATAATTGTGATTAGCATAAATATTTTTATAATCTTTAGCAACCGTAAAAAAGATCTGAATTTTACAGATCAAGAAAATAATTCAAGCAAAGAAATTTCTGAAGATAATAATTCTAATAGCGATAGTCAGTCAGAGCAGAAAGAGAACAAACCAGATAAGCAGTCAGATGATGAGGAAAAAGACGCCCAAAATAGTACTGATTCAAATCCTACAAACAATCAAAGTGGAGAAAGCCAGGACAATACTGATTTTGACGCATCACTCGAAGAGAATTCTGATTCTAGTTCGACTTATACCAATACCGACGAAGGAAATTTCGACGAAAGGAATTAATGAATAACAAGAAAGGTTTCAAAAAGATAACATTGTTACTTGCTATTATAATGCCAGTAATTTTTTTTATGTCACCTATTTCCGTTAGTGCTGATCAATATGATGATTATGCTAATTCCCAACAATACAACAATGTAATATCTAACGATCATTTTTTAGATATAAACTCAATGACAGTCTCTGATATTCAATCTTTCCTCGAAAATAATGGTTCATATCTCGCCGGCTATAGCGATAATGGCAGATCGGCAGCTCAAATTATTTATGATGCTGCTCATGGTAGATATGATGCCGCAGGCACTTGGCACGAAATCACTATTGATGAATCCACAGGAACCATCAATCCTGAAGTAATTTTGGTGTTTTTACAAAAAGAACAAAGTCTTATAACCTCCACAGTTTATGACGAATGGAAGATGACAGCTTCTATGGGTTATTTCTGCTACAGCGGAGTTACAGGTGATGATAACGATAATAATTGTAAAGATATTTATGAAGGTTTTACAAAACAGGTTGAAAATGGGGCTTGGCAATTGCGTTATAATTATGAAGCGGCGGCAAAAGATTCTGCTTGGTGGGACACTTACTACCCAAGTGCTACTCAATTTCGAGTCGGAAACACGGCAACCATGGGCA
>CAYMCH010000012.1:1186-19576 GCA_964389035.1 uncultured Candidatus Saccharibacteria bacterium
GGGCACCTCAAGAACTCCTCCGGATGGTTATTCGGTTACTTTTTCTAACCAGGCAACAGCTTCATGCTACCGTTACACTCCATATGTCTTTTTTGGGAATTATAATGTTTGGAACTTGTTTTATAATATTTATAATTTTGATGATGGAGGAGCAGCGAATATCGGCGCTAACGATACAAGCGAATATTGTGTCAACACCTACAACAGCACAATTAACATTACTGGCGGAAAAGAAAGTATATTAAAAACATATCTTGAGGACGCTCTTATCGCCGACTCAGGCACAACAAGCTGGAATTTTAGTAAAGAGTTTCCAATAGGCGAAACAGCGGTCATCGTTTATTACCGTGATGCAGATGGAAATAAAGTTGCAGGCAAAAAGATAGTATGCAAAAGACACAAAATGTCAGACATAAATTTTGATGGAGCGATAGATATTTCCGACTTAGCCATCTTTGCAGAAAACTGGGGTAAAACAGGACCATCTGAGCCATTAGCTGACTTTAATTCCGACAATGTAGTTGATATATCAGATTTAGCAATTATCGCTGATAATTGGGGTAAATAAGTATATTTAATATTTTATCAAAAGAAAATTATTAGGAGCAACAAACTTATGAAAAAATTGCTTGTGTTTATAATCACATTTTTGTTAACTTTGAGCTTAATACCCAAAATTACATTGGCTGCTACAGGTATTTTTCCTTCAGGAGGTGGAACAAAAACCGTTGGTCAAACTTTTACAGTCACCGTAACGGCTAGTGGAGCAGAATTTAATGCTTTTCAAGGTTCAATTTCGACGAGCGGTTCTGTCTCTGTGATATCAGTCTCTGCCGGCAATGCTGATACGTGGATGAGCAAGCCATCTGCAAATGGCACTTTCTCTGGCGCCTTACTCGGACGCAAACTATCGTCCCTAACTATTGCTACAATAAAACTTAAAGCTAACTATGTTGGTAAAGGGAATCTGACAATCTCTAATGTTATTTTAAAAAATGCGGCCAATACGGTAGGAACAAGTGGAGGAACAGCTACTTTCACCATCCAGAAAGCACCTGAGTTGCCAGGAACAGTAAATATTTCTTCTACATCTCATCCAGATCAAAACGTATCCTACGAAGCCACTGATATTGTCTTGAACTGGGAAAAAGCCAATGGTGCTGATGGGTTTTCATATTTATTAGATCAAACTGCCGACACAACTCCAGAAAGCAAAATTTCAGATGCCAATACTTCTGTTACTTATACAGGAAAAGCTATTGGAACACATTATTTTCATATTAAGGCTCATAAACCCGATGGTTGGGGACCAACAAGTCATTTTAAAATTCAAATTAAAGAACCTGATCCCAAAATAAATGAATCATTGAATAAACCGTCAGATATTAAAATTGTTCGCCTAAACAATGCAGTAAATGATATCGAAAACGGCGCCTTAACAGGTATCGCAATAAGCGGATTAACCGAGGCCAATTATACAGCAAATATTATTCTCAATCCTGTTCCAATGGTTCCCGAGGGAAAATCTTTATCAGCTAAGGCTGATGAGAATGGAATTTTTAATTTAACAATTGACTATCCCATAAAAGCCGGATTTTACAAGCTCACTATACAAGGACAACTTGATAAAGTCCTAACACCAGTAAGCGACATTATATTATTTGAAATCTCGCTCAAGGAAGGCGGTAAAATAAACTTGATTTCAAGTGAAGATATCAAACCACCCGTTGTCGAAGAACAACCTCAAGTTAAAGGTTCTTTCTTGCATAAAGAATATCCCCTAATGTCTTATCTGATAATTACTTTAGGCTTAATAATACTCATATTAGGAACAATTAAACTATTTGGATATCTCAAACATCGTAAAAATCAAATTCATTTATAAAAATCTAAACAAAACTAGTTTGTATCAAATCAAATAATATTTGAATTAAATTAATATTTCGTTTATGATAAATGATATTTAAAGTCTCTAAGAATGAAAGTAAATAAAAAAGCAATTTTTGACAACACTTTTTGGCAAGTTGTTATTCGTTTTATTACACTCGGGTTGACTTTAATATCAATAAAAATACTTACCAATTATCTTGGTACTGCTGGAATTGGCAGATACAATACAATTACTACATATATAAACTTTTTTATAGTCCTAGCTGATCTAGGTCTTTTCGCAGTAACCGTTCGCGAAATTTCTCAAAACCCTGATAAAGAAAAAAAAATTCTGTCAAATTCCTATACACTAA
Source organism: uncultured Candidatus Saccharibacteria bacterium (assembly GCA_964389035.1). Classification (GTDB taxonomy): domain Bacteria; phylum Patescibacteriota; class UBA1384; order XYA2-FULL-43-10; family XYA2-FULL-43-10; genus CAYMCH01. Next base: position 3,430 of record CAYMCH010000012.1, read on the forward strand.
GATTGTGGAGTGCTCTAATTGCTTCAGCCATAGCTGTCTTTATTGTTTTTGCTACCAAATACGACAAAGATATTAAATTCGGCACTCTTATCGCAGCCGGTTTTCTTTTTTTTAATTTACTATCTAGTGTTTATGACATGTTGCTACAGTATCGGTTGAAAATGCAATTCTCCGCTCTATCAGAATTTTTAAGCCGTATTATTAGTATTATTGCTTTGATTGTAATTGTTCGTAATCAAGGAAACTTTTATTGGATAACTAGTACTATAGCTATTTGGGGATTGTTTATATTTATTTTTAAAAGTTTTTTTGCACAAAAGTTTTTACGTTTCGGTTTAGAATATGATCGCAAGCTTTGTAATAGAATTATTCGGATGTCTTGGCCACTAGGTATTGTTTTTGTTGTTAATAATTTATATTTTAAAATTGATACTTTGCTACTATTCGCCATAAAAGGACCCTCTGCAGCAGGCATTTATACAGTCGCTTATAAAGTTCTGGATGTAATTGCTTTCATCGGTTCTTATTTTTCAAGTGCTCTCAAACCAGCCATATCACAGAATATTTATCACAATAAAAACAAAGTAGCTGATTTTGTGCAAAAGGCTATTTCAGTTCTTATTCTTATAGCAGCACCAATAGTCGTTTTATCAATTGCTTTTAATAGAGATATTATTGTATTTCTGTCTAACGCTGACTTTCTTGACTCAGCCAAAATATTAATTTTTTTGGCCTTAACTTTACCTTTCATCTATCTTGATGTACTTTTAGTAGAAATTTTTATCGCCTCAGATTCCAGAAAAACATTTCTTAGAATATCCTTATTTATTCTTTGTTTCAATCTTTTAGCTAATTTGATTTTAATTCCGCACTTCTCCTATTATGGAGCCGCCGCCACAACTTTAACATCAGAAATATTACTTTTACAAATATATCTTTACTACGCTAAAAAAATTGTACCTATAAAAATAAATTGGTCTATACTTAATAAAATATTTTTAGCTGCCATCATCACTTTTGCTACTGCTAATATACTAAAAATGAGTAATATTTATTTTTTGATTTTAATAGTGTTGTGTTTATGCTTATATATTCTTTTGCTACTATTGTTTAACATCTTTGATCTTAAAGAAATTAAAAATTTGCTCTTTAAGCAGGACGAGACAAGTGCCGATAGCAAGAAATAAACAATAATGCCACAAGAGACACTAGTATTGCCAAGATAGCCACAGTTTTAGAAATATTAAAATATTTTTGCGGTGTGAAATAAAGATCTATTTTTGTACTAATTGAACCGTCATTATTAATACTTTCACCATGTGCCTGAACATTTTTTTTAATTTGATTGTAGTCCAGATACCAAGATTGACCAAATTGATTTAGTTCTTGATGACTATTAGCAGATATTTCTACTCCGTAATGATAAATCGACCAACCAGGATGGAAAGACGAATAATAATTGAGAACTGTATTTTCAGACAAATTTTTAATATGAATCACATAATGGCTGGCATTAACTTTATTGATATCTGTTTTATTTCCTACAATTTCTATACGCGGTTTTGCCTGCGTTAGCTTATAAATATGCGGTGCCACTTGCTTGATACGATCGGGATATTTTTGAAGTAAAGAATTAAATAACTCCGGATCATTTTTGATCAACGACAAGTTATTATGATAGTAAGAAGAATCAGAATATTTTTCTATATTAGATTGATAAATATCAGAAAAATCTAATAAGTATTTGATATTTCGATTTTCCAATAATGATAAATTATGCGTTTCTAAAAATTTATATTGTATAGACTGATCTATCATCTGAGCAGATATATAATTAGATAACGAATCATAAGCTGAACATTCCGCAAATATATCTATACCAGTATTACGCACAGGTTGCCCTCTAACCTCCCAACTTTCTTCCCAAGCCACAGAATACTGTCCAAAAAAAGGATAATTAGCAATACGATAAACTGATCTATCTTGATCTAAAAACTCTTTATACGGCTTTGTGCGGTCTCTCAAGGCTTGATAATCTACCGTAGGCACTGATTTATATATGGTTATAGCGTTTATTAAAACAAAAACCACTAGATATAACGTTACCGGCCACTTGATATAAGCCTTATCAGACCAAAGACGGACAAGCAACAAAATCATAAATAAAATTACAATTGGTGCCAAATGCCCACTCTCTCGTAATATTGGATAAAACATTCGCAAGATAGGAATATTCCAGCTTTGATACACTCCCGTGCCCAAGAATATAAAAATCGATAAAGTAATAAATATTATCCAGTTATTACGTAAGCAGGAATCAGCCGATATTTGATCGTGGGTAGAAAGCAATCCGCATTTTTTATTCTCCGTAGATTGCAGACTATTTTTAATTTTTTTACCAATTTTCCAGCCTATCATCGCGACTAATCCCAACGAAAATAATCCAAAAAAAGCAAATACCCATTTCGGATAAAGATATTTTATTAAGGTAGCGTCGGAAAATGATAAAGTAGCAATACGTAATAAGTTAGTGTGGCTAGCACCAGAAAAAATAATATTACTAGCTTGATTAGAGATTTCTGATATTAAATTCGTTCCAATTATGAAGTTAGATAGCCACGGCAGATTAACAAGTAAAGCTAAAAGACAAGCAATTAACAAAAAGCGAGGTTGCGCTTGCCGGCAGTTGAAAAGATACCAAATTATAAAAAATATTACTGCAAATATAAAAAATTGTATTTGAAATCCCACAAAACCCAGAAATAATCCGATAATTATTGCTGATTTTAAATCATTTTTATATTTGTATAGAAGATAATATGTTAAATAAATAAATATTGACAAAGAGATAAGATAATTTAAATGCCCTGCTATAAGTTTGTAGATATAGGCTGAATTAAGAACAGTTACCAGCCCTAACAAAAAAGATAACCAAATATTAAGTTTTTTTTGTGCGAATAAATACACCCCAAAAGAGCTAAGTGTCATAAGTAGAGATAAATAAATATATAAAATCAGCTCCGGTTGTAAGCCTAAATATTTACTTCCCGCCAATAAACCATTTGACCAAAAAGAGGAATTATAAAGCATAGGTTGGCCAAGATTCAAATCTATCCAGCTGTTAGAATAATTGTTATATAGTACTGCTAAATTATCTCGAAACAACGGCCATGCCCAATCCCAAAAATATCCAATTCCCTTATTTACTGGTAATAATAAAACCAAAAAAAACAGTAAATATGCCAAAAATACTACTAGAAAAGATCTCTTTTTAATTAAAAACAATAAATTTTCTTTTTTCATTTATAATATTTTTTATATTTGCTTGACTAAGAAATACTGCAATTTGTGTAGCTTGGATGCCTATCTATAAATTTATAATGATTAATAAGATCAACAATACCACTATCTAAATCGTATTTGAATTGATAGTCAATTGCATTTAATAATTTTGTATAATTAACTGTAAAATTTCTTTTGTCTGGATCATTATATTCTTCAACAACTTTCAGTGTATAATGTTGTTTTTTAAGAATTGTTTCGGCAAGTTGTCGTTTAGAAAAATTTAAATTATTCGATCCAACATTAAAGATTTTATTTTTGTTTTTATTATAAGTTTCTACCATTTTTTTGATAACTTGTGCTAGATCGTACACATGAATGAAAGTACGCATAACATCAGGATTATAAATTTCGATATATTTATCTTTTATGGATCTATACGTAAATTCATTCGGTAATAAATCTAAGCGAGGACGAGGAGAATAGCCAAAAGCCGTCGCGGGTCGCAAAATAATATATTCTCCTGCCTCCCTAATTATTTTTTCAGCTCCTAATTTATTTAGCGCATAAGGTTGATACGCTCCAGGTTCAGTATTCTCGTCGCATTCTTTTCCCTTGGTCTCTCCATAAACACTAGTTGAAGACATGGAAATTATCGGAATATTTTTCCGATAGTTATTTATTTTACCAACCATACCCGTATTAATCTCATAACTTAATCCTGGATTTTCTCGACATATAGGTTCGCCGACAAGAACAGCTAGATGTATGATAATATCAATATCTTGAACCACATCTCTAACTACTTCTTCCTTAAGCAAATTCGCCTTAATAAATTGGTAGTTATTATCTGTTAATGATTGTATAGATGATTGATGTTGGTATATCAAATCATCCACTACCTTAACTCTATATCCATCTTTAATTAAAATAGGCACTAATACTGAACCTATGTAACCAGCCCCTCCAGTTACTAAAACCTTCTTCCTGTCTTTCATATGCCTCTAATTTTACTAGCTTTTTTAATCTTTTTTTCATGTGATATCTCGACTACCATTGTGAACAGAGTAATTATCATTATCACAACAAATAATTTAGCAAATAGCATGGCCTTATCTTCCAATGACAAAAATGAAAATATCGGTACAAAAAAAAGGAATAAAATAGAAACTGTCGCAAGATATTTGCTCTTGATTGGATTTAGTATGAGAAATACCACCGCAGACATAAATACTATTAATGTAGGTCTCCAATTAAGATAAGAACTAACTATAATGCTTAGAAATATCATTATAAAATCAACAATAAATTTTTTATCTTTTTCTAATTTTTTCACTATCTTTTTTTATCCAATATTTAGCTAATTAATAATTAATTCCCCTTCAATAGACAATTCTTTAATACCAAAAATATTTTTATTAGACACTTGTTGATGCAGTTTATCGTAAGAAATTTTTACAAATAATTCATTCGTATTTGATTTGCTAGACACAATTGTCTTGAATCGACTCACTTCTTCATATTGCTCAATTGTATCCATATCATACCAATTTACACCATCATATGAATATTTTACCTGTCCCCGAGCATAATTTTTACTCGGCTGCACCACATCAATAGACATAGTTTTATAAGGATAAATAGTATTAATTTTATATATAACATAATTTTCTGACAAAGCTGGTATCTCAATTGTATCATCAGAGTTATTGTAATAAGGAACAATTGGTAGGCTACTATCTGCCTCTTTTCCATAATCAAATATTTTACTTTCATAAATATCTAATACAGATCTATGGCTAGCTTTCACATAATAAGAATATTTCCCCTTATCTTTATCAATACTTTCTATTTTTGAATTTGACAACATTGGCACTCCATCTTTTACTGAATATTCTGCTCCGAAAATTTTAAAACTCAAGTCACCTATTATTTTGGTTTTGTTGTCGTTAACAATCACCGCATCTCCATCTGGATACACATCTTTATCTTCATAGCCGTATAAAGACAAATGATTAATTAAATTGGTTTCAGAGTTTTTGGAAGTAATTCCGACTGCATAATATTTTCCACAATTAATCTTTTGTCCTAACGGAAAGAAAAATTGATTTTTGTAAAATCTATTATTTATTTTTGCTTCAATTGGATTAAAACTTTCCTTGTCTATTAGTTTGTCAGAAATAATAATTTTTCCGTCCTTCATCTCTGCTTCCCTTAATTCAACTTGAAATTCCCCTAACCCCCCATTTTTATGAATAACAATGTCAAATAATACACCAGAAATATAGTCACTTCGAGCTTTAAAGATCTGTCCGATAAAATTATTACTTTGATAAATTTCAGCAATTTTCTGAGATTTTTTAAAACTACTTTCAGCAATTACTTTTGAATAATCAGTATTCCCAATAATTGCATCTTGTAATCCTTGACTTTCTTCCAACGATAATCTCGAAATAGAAACATCAATAATCTGCATATTTGAAATAATCTCATTATTATTTTTTTCAATTACCATGTTCTGGTATTCTCCATCAGTCGTAAACACATACTGCAAATTCTTTACACTATTGTTTTGTGCAATTTCAACTGTGTCAATAAATAATTTTTTTCCTAAATTATTTGATAGGTACAATTTGAATTGAGCATCTTTATTATTTGAAATAATTTCTTTATCTTCGATTTTTTCGTCATAATCACTAATCATATTACCGTTTTGTGTCTTCATTTTAATACTCATAATCAAACGGTAATGATCATCGGCTTTAGATTGCATCAGATTATTTATTGTATATGAATTTTTATCTTGTTTCATAATCCAACCATAATTCCCGACTGTTTTAACATTCAAAAGTTGGTTAGAAAGTTTATCTGAAATATTTATCTCTTTAATATAATCTTTAAATATAGCCATCAATAGCAAAACTATTAAAATAATCAAATATTTTTTGTGACTAAAGATATATTTGAAAATTATAATAATTTTATTTTTTGCTTCTAAAAAAGTCATAATTTATTAGAAGACTCCTACCATTTTAATTCCTAATAGAATAATTTTATAACGTCATATCTTATTGTTTTCTTGCTATAATAACATATCCCGTTGCAGCTATAATAATACCAATTATAGAAATAATGATCGCATAGATAAATGATTTTTGTCCTGCAAATTCTAAAGATAATTCAATTTCATAGCTTCCATCGCTATTTTTCACACAATTATTAGTCTCACATATTTTGTCCGTATCAAGGCTCCACATATTAGCATATCCATTTACGACTAAATGTTTCTTATCGGATATTAATGAATTTTTCTTCCAATTTTCTGTTATCTCTCCGTCTGGTAATCCCTGATTTTCTATTGAGCCAAATAATTTTTTTGAGATATATTTTGAACCATCGACAGTACTTACCAAACCTTCTTGTATCATATCTTGGATATCTTCTTTGGATGCTTGAAAATCGTCTGTAATTTGAAGTGAATATTCTTCAACAGATTCACTATAAACGCTCGGATCAATTTTAGAGCTATATAGACTCCAGCCATCACTATATGTTTCGCTGAAAATTAAAGGTAAAATACCTTTGGCCTTATGAATTATGACCTTATATTTTGTTGAATTTATCCTTTTGTACTCTATGGTTGCAGAGTTATTGTCACCAGAAAAAGAATTAATTATTTCAGAAGAAGTCTTATTTTCCTTAATAGTATCGAACACCACGGCATCGTTCAATTTAAAACTAGGATCAGAAATAATTTTTGCAAGTTCATTCTTATCTTCTGATGAGTATAATACATTATTTGGAATATATATTCTTGGCAAGACATTTTCTTGGTCTAAGGCAAATAATTCCATAGCCGAGTGATTATCAATTTGAGGATATTTATTTTTAATGTTGTATTGAAAATATTGATCATCTAAATTTACTTTGGAGTCAATTTTTCCAAACTCGTCAATTTTTTTCGCTTGAAGTTTATTGGTTATGATATTTTTAATTATATCTGGCCAAAAACCTTCTTTGTCATTTACTGTGCCAATATGCGTCCAATCGAGGTCATATCTGAGCAATATTTCTTTAATATTTAATATTGCTAAATATTTTTTTAAATCATATTCTTCGTCGTCAATAGAATTATATAAGTTTGTTATTACAGAAGATGATTCGGGCGATTTTACATAGCTACCTCCAGGAGAATAATTCACAATATCAGAACATATGTTTGTAAGCAACGGATCATAACCATAATAACCATCTCCAGGCCAGAATAAATGTACTTGATAGAAAGGATTGTTCGGTAAATACAATGTACGTGCAGTAAAAGAATGGTCTTTATCACAATTATTTTTAATATAATCATTAAAATAATTAGGAATGTTTACATAAAAACCAGGAAAATTGCCTCTTTCTTTTGGAAATATATGTCCAGTAGCCATAGCATAAATATTTATCGATAAAAACAATAAAGTGAAAAAAATTAGAGATTTTGTCAATATTTTCTTTTCGAATCTGACTAGATAAGTCAATGACAATGCAAAAAGCAGACAAAACATCATCATCATAGGCGGAGTAAACTTAACCCATGGCTCTCGGAATAACCAAAAAAATGGCAGTTTTAGATACATTGCGATAAAAAATGCACCAAATGGATCATTGGGTCCAGCTGATAAAATCATAAATAACAGATATGCTCCAAGCAGTGATATAATAATAATTTTTCCAATGCTACTATCTATTTTTTTAATAACATAAATAGTGGCAGCTAAAACCAGAACAACAAATAAAGTAGCAATTAAGCCATAATAATTTCTGGAATATATCGCACTTAATGAAGATGTGCTACTACCAAATGCAAAATCAGAAAAGGTCCAACTGCCAATAAACTTGATAATATTCACATAAGTAGCATTTATTGAAGTCCAAGTTAACCAAGAAGTACTAACTTCAGCTTGTATATTGTCCTTACTAGTAAACTTAATAAATGGAATTATCCAAAATAAATTACAAATTAAATAAATTATTATGGTATAAACCGCATACAAAAATGTCTTAATTCTATTTCTGTAATTGTTTATTAAAGCAAGAACAAATACTATGAAAGGTGGAAACAAAGAAGCTAATAATATTGGTGGATTAACGGCTACATAAAAATATACTAAAGAAAGTAATGGTAGTGTAAATATTATCTTTTTATCAAAATAGAAAAATATTCTAATAGATGCAAACAATATTAACGGCATAAATGAATACGCCAACAAATAGCTACCCTGTTGATATGATACAAAAACAATCGGATTAAATAAGTATATAAGAGTGGCGACTAAAGCAACAGTGTAGTTAATTTGTATCTTGGCCACAATAAAAAGCTGTTTCAATAACATTACAAACATCACACTGATCAAAATGTTCACAAAAATGTACCAAATAATTTGTACCCATTGGGGGGAGATATCCAAACAGTAAAAAACAAAATAAAAAAAATATAAGAAAAAATCTGCGATATTAGAATTAGGACCACCCATGGATTCCTTTGAAACCCAACTGCTGAGAAAAGTCTTTAAAAAATTCTCAGGGTGAATAGGATAAAATATATCACCACCAGATATAAAACCGTAATGTAATGGTAAATATGTGATAATAATTATTAAAAATAAGAGAATAAACCAAAAATATTTTTTAATATAAAAATTCATTAAAATTCTTGTTATATGATTATTTGTGGAAATCTTTGTCTTCACCTTTCATCGGAATCGAAAGCATATTTATCCACGAGGTATCTTCAAGAATTTCGAAATTGTGCATGGTATAAACTGGAATTTCTGATATATCACCACCTTCAGCGATAAATTCTCTTGTTTTGCCCGATTTGATATTTTTGAAAGAAATTTTAATCTTACCTTTTATAAAATAAAATGCTTCCTTAGTTTTTTGATGATAATGACCACCACGCACACAACCTTTTTTTGACTCAAGATAATTTATTTCGAGCCATTTTCGATCTTGAGATATTCCGATTATTTGCCCACGTTCATCAACAAAATTAAAATATGGCTTAATAAGATTACCTGATAAATAATTTAAGTGTTTTTCCAAAGAGACATCAGTTTTGTTTAATATTTTTTCTAATTTCTTTGTATTTAACGAGCAATCCTTAGCTATCATTCCTCCTAAAGGCTGCTTAATTTTTTTTAAAAGAGATTGATCGCATCCAAAAGCCAAAGCAATTCTCCTAGCAAACTCATAACGCGATGCTTTGTCTCTACCAGCAATATGGATAACGCCGGCATAATCTTGCATGATAAGATCATTGATACTAGAAATCAAAAAGTCGATATTAGTAGGAGTAAAAAAAACATCATCAAAGACATCTATCGTTTCTTCTTTCTCTAATGAATTTTTAACAAAACTATAAAAATTTCCTCCGCGTCCATAGATATTCGCTGTGCGTAATATAATAAAATTTTTCAAATTATTCTGAATATATTTTTCAGCTTTTAACTTACTCTGACCATATACAGTTTTGGGCTTTGGGGAATCTATTTCAAGATAGTTGCCACGGTTCCCATCAAAAACATAATCAGAAGAGAAAAAGATTAATTTTGTTGAAAGCTTATTTCCCCTAATTGTATCAACAAGATTTTTAGTTCCTACATAATTTATCTCATCGGCTTTTTTAGGATCATCTTCGCATAATTTTAAGCTACTCAAACCAGCAGTATGAATTATTATATCTGGTTTTATTTTTCTAACTACTTTTTCAACTTCTAGTTTTGAGACAATATCAACTTTATGTATTTTATCCTGATGGTTAGTTTCGATTTGTGTAGAATAAACATCATAATTATTATTCTTAAAATAATCAACTAAATTGCTACCCACATAACCATCACCACCAGTAATTAATATCTTTAACATTATTGTTTTCTCCCAAAAGCTTTAAATAAATATGAAAATCCTTTTCTTACTGTATTATTAAAACCATTTCTTCTTACTTCGCTAGAAAAGAAAAACCACAAAGTTGTTGGCTGTTTATAAAGCACTTGTTTATACCATTTTTTCCATCCTTCGTGAAAAGTTTTTGTTATCTCCTCGGCAGAATAATCAGAGTATGATACAGCACTCTGACCAGTAACATCAAAACACCCAGCCTTATCAGACACTAGCCAACCATTTTTCTGAGCTTTTTTGTAAAACGGTGTACCAGGATATGGTGTAGCTATAGCAATTTGAATTAAGCTTGGCTTCGCTGCGAAAACAGTTTCAAACATTTTTAAATCTTTTTCTTTTGTTGATTCAGGTAACCCTACAATTAAGTTTGCGTATGATTTAATTTTTAATTGGCGACATTTTTTAATAATTGCTAAAGATCTATCTGGATCAATATTTTTGGGAATGGCTTTCAACACTTCTCTATCGATATGCTCGAGACCAAATTTATATGTAGTACAACCAGCTTTTGCCAAAAGTTCAAGAGTTTCGTCATCAATTCTAGCATCACCCATACAACAAAAACGAACATTGATGCCACGCTTGATGATCTCCTTGCAGATATTATCTATGTGTTCTTTGCTAGCAACCATATTGTCATCATCAAAATATATCTCGTCAAATTTGTAATTTTTCTGCATATATTCAATTTCATCAACTACATTTTTTGGACTTCTAACGCGATAGCAATGTTTACCATAAATTGATTCTACATTACAAAAACCACATCTAAAACGACATCCACGCGAGGTAGTCATCACAATATTTCGGCCATAGCAGGAAGGTTCATTAAAATACTCTATAGGAGTATCATCCCTTTCTGGAAAAGGAAATTTATCTAAATCATTGATTAAATCAGGCATTTCATAACTTTTTTTGTCTTTACTGATGAAGTTTTTCGGCAAAGATTTACCACCAGACTTAAAAAAATCGAGAATCGAGAATTCATACTCTCCTGCTACCGCATAATCAGGCTGTATCTTTTCAAATGATTCCTTTGGAAAATTGGTAATATAATTTCCCACCGCAATTTTTATAATATTCGGATCGATCGACTTTAATAATTTCACATCATCAACAACACTCACCCAAGTTGGTTCGCAAATAATATGAGTCGGTTGGTATTCTTTGATAAAATCTACAGTTTCTTCTGCTGACCACTCCATAGCAATAGCATCTTTGAGGCATGCTTCATATCCATTTTTCTTCAACAAAGCCGTGAGATAACCCATGAACCAAGGGTAAGGATAATATTTTAGTGAAGCGCTTCCTTTTTTGGTGGTATTATACCAACGAGAACCACTTTTAAGTACCAACCCTGGCAAATTAAGTATTAATATTTTTGTGTTGTTTTTCATCTTAATATTCCTCATAATAATTCTTCTTCTAATTTATGCATCTTTTCCTCTAGCATATTGCTTATTTCGACTGTCGGTATGTAATGTTGAATGTTTTTCTTGTATTGAATTTGTTTACTGTCATCATTAAAAAATTGCTCAATGTTATTAATAATACTTTTTAGTTCATTATCAGTTGCAATAACTACTCGTAATTTATCAAGCTCAAAAGCAATCTGTGGTACCTTAGAAACCAATGCAGGAACACCATAGTTTAGATAATATTTGACTTTTGCCGGCTCGGTATATTTCATAAAATTCTCTTCGTCCTTGTACAAGGCAATACCTAAAGCATTGTTTGACATAATTTTGGAAAACTCTTCTCCTTCTTCCATATAACCATGGAATACTATATTATCGTCCAATTTCATCTCATGTGTTAAATTTTTAAAATAATCAATATCAGGACCAGATCCAATTAAATTAAACTTGATATCCGAAAATTTATTCTTTAATTCGCTAACCGCTTCAAACACTAAATCTAGCATATGATATCTGCTAATCACTCCACAATAGATTAAAGAATGTTTATTTTTATCATTAATTTCCTGGTTTTCCAGTTTATTTTTATTAATACCTAACGGTATTATTTCGTATCGAGCTTTCTTGCGGTCGAAGTAACCATATTTCTCCCTGCCAATAATATGACCTTCGGTGGTAAACCATAAGAAATCAGCATTTTTTAAACAGTATTTATCAAATTGATAAAATATTTTATTCAAGGTGCGATAAATACCTGAGGGAGGCAAAGGAAAAAAATCCATCACACGATAAATAACATGGTCAACCACACCCATCTTTTTCAATAATATCCCGCAAAAAGTGCAATAATAATTTATCCCCATAAAAATTATCTTTTTATCGTGGGGTATTTTTTTTAAAAGCATAGATTGGAATAAATATTGAAGATAATTCAGTGGCAAAAAAAAGAAATATAGAAACCTTTTACCAGAAAAAGATATTGAACTCAGTTTCTTTTCTTTCTTAAGCTCGCCTTTTTGATAATAAATTAATGATGAATGTGCTTGTTTGTCTTTGGAATGAGGAAATTTCCATTTTAGATAATAGAAATCATCAAAATAGTTACGAAAATATTCTACATAATCCTCTAACCCAACAGGAAAAAAAGAACAAAAGATAAAAGAATATTTATCATTTAAATTATAATTTGTTCGCTTCGTTCTCATAATCGTAGTTTACCATAATCTCCGCCAATTGGTGAAATTTAGTCCCAGGCTCCCATTTTAACTTTTTCTTGGCTTTTGAATAATCTCCTATTAGCAAATCTACTTCTGTAGGTCGAAAAAAGAAAGGATCAATCTTTATTATTGTTTTACCGCTTTTCTTGTCGATACCTACCTCATCTATACCTTTGCCTTTCCATTCTAGATCAAAATCAAGTAATTTGGCGCAAACTTCTAAAAATTCTCTCACGGTGTGAGTTTCATTGGTTGCAATAACATAATCATCTGGCTTATCGACTTGCAACATCAGCCACATCGCCTCTACGTAATCTTTGGCATAACCCCAGTCTCTTTTCGAGTCTAAATTACCCAAATATAAACATTCTTCTTTGCCATGCTTAATTCTAGATAATCCTCGTGTAATTTTCCTAGTAACAAAATTCTCCCCGCGGCGCGGTGATTCATGGTTGAACAAAATTCCGTTACAAGCAAACAAATTATAACTTTCGCGGTAATTAACAGTAATCCAATAAGCATAAACTTTAGCACAACCATAGGGCGATCGCGGGTAAAAAGGCGTCGTCTCTTTCTGCGGCACCTCTTGGACCATACCATACATCTCTGATGATGAGGCTTGATAAAATCTGGTTTTAACTTCGGTATTGCGAATAGCATCAAGCAGTCTTAAAGTTCCCAAACCAACCACATCGCCTGTGTATTCAGGCATCTCAAAACTTATCCTTACATGAGATTGAGCGCCCAGATTGTATATTTCATCGGGTTTAATTCTCTCTATCACCCTCGAAAGATTGGAGCTATCGGTTAAATCTCCGTATTCCCGATATAATTTTATTCCCTTTTTGTGGCTGTCTTCTAGTATGTGATCGATCCTAGCCGTGTTAAAAGTCGAAGCTCTTCTTACTAGACCGTGAACTTCATATCCTTTCTCCAATAGCAATTCGGCTAGATACGAACCGTCTTGGCCGGTTATACCTGATATCAGTGCTTTTTTCATATATTGACCTTTCGTTTATTACTATCTGATAGTACCAATAAACATCCGATTTATCAATGTCGAAGTATAAATATTTGACATATATAGTTATATATGATATCGTCAGTTGTCTGTTTCAACAAAATAGTTAAGGAGGAAAAAAATGAAAGAGGCTTTTGTTGATATAACAGAAGTCGTGATTTTCTCCGCATTTTTTGCGGCAATTGCCGCAGAAAAATGCGGAGGATTTGCAGAGGGCTGTGCCGGAGAGTTCTTCTTCGGCACAACAATCGCCCTTGTAATGAGGGCGATACTGCGCATCGTTATACGCAGTATGCCTAAATGATCATGAAGCCCGCCCGACCCTGTGTCGGGTGGGCTTCCTTCGTTTTTATAGGTCAAATATCTTTACCAAAGCAATAATAAGATTCGTCCGATATAGTTTTTTCCGACATGCAATCTATTTTATCCAATCTGATCAACTTTATACCGGACTCAAAGACAGTTGGACCGGCAGAGGTCATCTCAACTTTATAATCAAATCCCTGGTTAAGCGGAATACTAAAAAGCTTCACATTTTTCCCGCTCTCGCTACCATTAATTCGACTGATCTCTTGCCACTTATCACCTTTTTTCTTGAATAAAACAATATTGCTCTGCGGATATGTGGCGTATGCCAAGATATCAAGATAACTAGCATCAGTTTTGATATTCGAAAGATCCAGCGTGGAGCTCTCACCGATCTTTTTTGGCGAAAGCGTTTTTGAGTCTGGCACATAAGCAACATTATTGCTTTTTGACAGATCAATTTGGCTTAAATCAAAGTCTATATACCTCTCGCCATTACTGCCATCAAACCTATACAAAGCGTAATCTTCATTAATATCAATGTATGTGGCAGCGGGGAACTCCACAGCAAAAGCATTCAGATATTGATCATTGAAATAACTTTTATAAGATCCTTTAAAGATAATTAAGGTATTAATGCCCTTTTGGCTCAAAAGTCGGTTTAGCTCTTCTATATCCTTAACTTGATTCAATAATCTTGAATATTCGACACTATCTGTATTGGCATAATAGCCAGGACTATCAAAAATCGTTTCCGATTTAAATGCTCTAGCTAGCTCTCCGTCCAAGACCAAAATATTATCCGCGATATTACGCATCCGCCCTTTAAACGGGAAAAAAGCAATTTTATCATTCGGGTATTGCTTGTTGACATAAGTTGCCATCTGCTCAAAATTTTTGAAATAACTGTTATCCGTCAAATTAACTTGGTAGTTTTTCAAAGGAGACAGCAACCAACCACAATATAAAACCGCTACGGATAATACAGGATAAAAAATTATTGGGATTTTCTTGGACGGTCGTATCTGCGACACAATAATTATTGCGCCTAAAAGCAAAATTACACCAGCCTTACGGTACGGCTGATAGAGTAAAACACTAAGATATCTAATAAGACTGCTATCTGTTACTACCCCTGAATATTTATAGGCGATCACTTCCATTATTAACGGCAAGGCCATAAACAAAATCGGGATAAAGAATGATTTATTTGCTCGCCGGTAATTTTGTATCAAGTATCGCAAAATAACAATTATAAAAAAACCGTTATAAATAATAAGAAACCAATTTTTGGAAAAAAAATATTTTGATAGTAGATTCGCATCGTTTTTTATTGTCGGCACAATATACGAAGCAAAACCTGCCGAACCGGAGATCTCTGCCCCTCCAAAGCTTAATATCATCGGAGCAAAAAACACAGATGACACTAGCAGGACAGCCACTGATAAACAAATATAATTAAAGTAGTAATGTCGAATTTTTTGCAGATATAAACCAGAGCATAACAAAGCAATCGCGACCCATAAAAATAACGGTGGGTTTAAGACCGTAATGCTAAATATCAATATCAGAGCTATAAATTTTACAATGCTAATAATCTTGTTTGAACTCTGATGCAGTAATATCAACAAAGCAAAAATAGGCAATATTGCGACAGAGAGATAGTTATCCCAGCAATATATGGCATCAATCCAAATTAGCGGCGAAAAAGTTAAAATTGTAGACAATAAAATATTATGTAAGTATTTTTTATCTTTAGACAGCCTGTTAATTAACAAATAAATCGCTGTGTAAGAGAGGGCGACAATAGTAGCAAATTCTAACCGAATCACTTCATACACATTGAAGCCGATTAGATAAAAAAACTTGGGCAGTAAAGCCAATATTTGATGTTGTATTTTACCATTATAAACTATATCGCGTAAAACTGAGCTCCCGACAGTATTTATCGCTTCTTT
>CAYMCH010000013.1:0-18835 GCA_964389035.1 uncultured Candidatus Saccharibacteria bacterium
ATGAGAACACGAAAAGGGTCGGGAAAATAGTTGTTTTCCCGTGTAGGAAAGTTGGAAAACCGTGGGTTTTCCAAAGCTTGTCCCGAGTCAATCGAGGGACAAAGCGCTCGAAATCCCACACCTTCCGCACTTCATTTGAAGTAAAGGAGAGTTTGCATAATAGTATAATGAGTGTGTTTACTCCGTACCAGAAACACATAAGGAAGCGTGGCAGAGTGGTCGAATGCGGCGGTCTTGAAAACCGTTAGAGTCGAAAGATTCTCAGAGGTTCGAATCCTCTCGCTTCCGCCAAAAATAATATTATTCAATGCGGGGTTCAAAACAGGTAAAGTTATAAAATCTTTGTGGATTCTAAACTACTATTTGATTATTATTGATATAATATAAATATATTTATTGGTCTTACAAATAATTAAAAAGGGATGGAGGGGCTATGGCTGATAAAAAAGTAATAAATCAGTCGGAAGAAAAGCCAGTTTTTTCATGGAAAGCATCAGAATTCGAAGATCGTAAAAAGGGGACGAGTTGGTTTATTATTATTTCAGTTGTTGCATTGGTTTTAATAGTAATATTTATAATTACCAAAAACTGGACTGCAGTAGGAGTGGTAGTGGCATGTGCTTTTGCTTTAATATCGTTTAGCACAACATCTTCAAGAAAAATAAAGTGCAGTTTATATCATACGGGAATAGTCATTCAAAACAAAACATATCGTTTTACAGATTTAAAATCCTTTTGGATGATATTTGGAGATCATCCCAGAGCAAGATTTTCTCAAGTAGGAAGAATGTCTACGCATATTAATATGCCTATTGCCGAAGAAGATCCGGAGCAAATTAGATTGTTTCTGCTAAAATATTTACCCGAACAAGAAGATCAAGGAGAGGATTTATCAGATACGCTATCAAGATGGATAAAGTTTTAAAGGATCGTAGAAAGATAAAGGATAAACATAAAAGGATATTCGGTAGTAAATTCAGTAGTAACTCGGTAGATATACAATTGTTGGAAAAGAATTAAGAATCCAGAAGTCAGGATTCAGTTGTTAGTTTTCAGCTTCTAGCTTTTAGGATTGAAATGTTGGTTATCGAATATTCTTTTGATTATTGATGATTGATTATTGATTATTTAGATGGTACCTGATATTAAAAAATTTACTTAACATTTAATGTTTTGATTTAATCATTTGTGCGCCCGTAGCTCAGTGGATAGAGCGTTCGGTTGCGGTCCGAAAGGTCGCAGGTTCGATTCCTGCCGGGCGTACCATAACAGGAAAAGTTAGAAGTAGAAAGTTTAGAAAACAAGTAAAACTGGAATCGAACCGTGAAGGGGGTCGGGGAAACAATTGTTTCCCCGTAGCAAGAAAACAACAAAAACCGTCGGTTTTTGTAAGCGAAGCGCGTGAGATTCCTGCCGGGCGTACCAAAATAAATTCAAAGTAAACAGTAGGCAAGAAAAAGATAAGCATTTTAAAAAACTTAAGATGGGTGAGATAATTATGTATAAAAAATATGTTTTAAAAAATGGTTTAAGAGTAATATTTGTACCCAGAGAGTCAACAGAAGCGATGACTGCTTTAGTGATGGCACGAGTTGGTAGTGCATGTGAACAAGATGAAGAGGCTGGCATTTCACACTTGGTTGAGCATATGATATATAAGGGTGCAAAAAAACGAAAAAATCAAAAAGAAGTAGCTGAATATATTGAATCCATAGGAGGTGAGCACAATGCTTTTACGGGAAAGTTTTATACTGGCTTTTATGTAAAAGTGGCTAAGGAATATTGGCGAGAAGCATTAGATTTTCTGTCAGATAATGTGCTAAATCCGCTTTTTCCTGCAGATGAGCTAGAAAAAGAGAAAGCAGTTATTGTTGAAGAGATAAAAATGTATCAAGATATGCCGGCTGAGATGTGTATCGAATTATTTGAGATTGCTGCTTTTGGCAAGACAAACTTAGGCAGAGAGATAATTGGTACAGAACAATCAGTAAACAATGTTTCGCGTCAAAAATTATATAATTATTATCAATCATATTATCAACCCAAAAACATGGTTGTAGTGATTTCGGGTGGTATAGAGATAGATCAGAAAAAGATGTTGTGTGAAATTGAAAAATATTTTGTATTCAAAACTACTGATAACACTAAAAATAATTACAAAATTAATATTGAACCACAGTATCTGTTATCAAAAAACAAAAAAACGGAGCAATCGAATTTGGTAGTAGGTTTTGCGGCTCCTAATATGCAAGATCCGTTATGGCATACTGCTTCATTGTTGGCAAAAATTATCGGTGGTGGAATGAGTTCGAGAATGTTTCAGCAAATACGTGAAATTCAAGGATTGGCATATCGAGTAAGAACTTCTACCAGCAATTATTTAGATGGTGGTATGATTGCAACTGTAGCTGGTGTAGCTAATGAGAAGTGGAAAGAAGCATTAGAAGCAATAATTTTTGAGTACAAAAAAGTGGCAGAAAAAGGTGTAACTGAAGCCGAGATTATCAAAGCTAAAAAAATGATTAAGGGAGCTATAAAAATTAATATGGAAGATTCGGAAGAGCAAGCTTATGATTATGCGATAAGCGAATTAATATTAGATAAAATATCGACTTCAGAAGAAATCATTGCTAAATATGAAGCAGTCACAAAAGAGGATGTTGATAAAATTATCAAAAAATATTTTTGTTTTGATAAATTAATTATTTCCGCAATTGGTCCTGGTATAACTAATGAAAAAATTACTGAGGTTAGTAATAAATTTACTAAATAATAGGAGAATGTATGCAATCAAAGAAAAAAAATCCTGCTATCGAACGAACTTTAGTTTTAGTAAAACCTGACGGAATCCAACGAGGGTTGATAGGAGTTGTAATAAGTAGATTGGAGTCTCGTAGTCTTAAGGTAATTGGTCTTAAGATGGTAAGGCCTTCCTTGGAGCATATTAATGAACATTACCCTAAAGATGAAGCATGGATAGAGCGTCTTGGGCAAAAAGGCTTTACAGTTTTTGAAGAATACGGCATTAATCCCAAAGACCATATGGGTACCGACAGCAAGAAAGAAGCAGGTAAAATGGTGCGTAATTGGCTGGTCAAATATCTAACTGAAGCACCTGTTGTGGCTATAGTGATTGAGGGAGTGCATGCTATAGATATGGTAAGGAAAATTGCCGGTAATACTTTGCCTAGTAAGGCAGAGATTGGTACTATCAGAGGAGATTTCTCGGTAGATTCTCCTGCGGCTGCTAATCTAGAAGGACGAGCAATTAAAAATATTATGCATGCTTCAGAAACTAGAGAGGAAGCTGAACACGAGATTTCTCATTGGTTTTCTCAAGAGGAGATCTTTGAGTATGATTTGGCTCATCATAAAGTGATGTTTAACAAGCTTTAAGGCATATATATTAAAATCATATTTATTATCAAATGGTAAATATTTTAGCATTTATTGGTGCATTATTTCTTTCATTTTCATTAGTCCTTTTAGTTATTCAATTGGGATATCAATTTAATTTACTCTCCAAACCTAGAGAAAGAGATGTACATCGAAAGCCAGTTCCTCGAATTGGTGGTACAGGAATATTCTTGTCGTTTATACTTATCTCGCTACTATACTTTTTATTAGTTTGTCCAGATTATCGATTGATTGGAAATAGCAATAAAGCTGATATTCAAATGCTAGGAATATGGTTTGGTGCACTAATAATTACACTATCGATGCTTTATGATGACGTCAAAGGACTAAACGCATGGAAAAAATTTGTTTTTCAATTTATAGCTGTTTTTTGTGTTATAGCTTCTGGTATAGGAATTGATCATTTGGCTAATCCATTTGGAGAAGTAATTAACTTAAATTCTGTCTATGTGCCAATCTTTAGCTTTGGTGGCACGGTTTATCATTTTTCTTTGTGGTCAGATTTGCTAACTATGGTTTGGATGGTAGGCATGATGAATGTGATCAATTTTGTAGATGGAATAGATGGTTTGGCATCAGGGTTATCGGTTATTGCTGCTATGACAATATTCTTTGTAGCTTTGGCTAATGGTCAAACTGCTCTTGCTCTTATGGCAATTATTTTGGCGGGAAGTACAAGTGGATTTCTATTGCTTAATTATCCACCAGCAAAAATTTTTATGGGTGATTGTGGTGCAATGTTTTTAGGTTACATGTTGGGAGTGATGCCACTTTTATCTGGTGGGAAATTAGCTACGGCTTTTTTGGTTCTAGGCTTTCCTATCGTAGATGGGATGTTTGTAGCAGTTGGCCGATTAGCGCGTCATCAGAATCCGTTTACTTCTCCGGACAAAACTCATCTACACCATCGTTTTATTAAGGCAGGATTTACACAACGCCAAGCTCTTTGGGTTATGTGGTTTATTGCAGTAGCTTTTTCTTGGGTCTCTTTACGTGCGAATACTTTACAAAAAATAGAGGCGTTTGGGGTGTTGGTGTTTTTGTTAATAATATTGGTTGCTGTTTTATCATATAAAGCGAGAAAAAGATATAGTAGTAAGTAGTTAGTAGCAGAAGGGGGAAAATGAAAGAAATAGAATACGGTTATAAAAAGTTAATTGTGTGGCAGAAATCAATTGATCTTGTGGAAGAGGTATATTCTATTACAAAATCATTTCCTAGTTCAGAGATGTAGGGGCTAACAAGTCAAATGAGAAGATGCTCGGTATCTATACCATCAAATATTGCTGAAGGGTATCGAAGAAAAAGTCAAAATGAATTCTATCGTTTTTTATCAATTTCTTTTGGATCGGGTGCAGAACTCGAGACACAAGTGGAGATTTCAAAAAGATTGAACTTTGTAAACGATAATAAATATTATAAAATCGAGATAATGTTAAACGAAATTATGAAAATGCTGAATAAAATGCTTAATAATAAAAAGGCATAGTCTAAAGTGGCCCTACTTTCTATGTGCTACTATCTACAGACTATAAAAAAATGAAAGAATTTACCTTCGACGGACAACGTGTCGACGAGAGTGTGGAAGAGGTAGTTAGAAACCACCCCTATATTTTGTTGGTTCCAGGTATTAAAAGTGTAATAGCATTAGCTATACCTGTAGCCGTGTTGATATTTATGGGGGCGACGACACTATTTACTATTACCTTCTTTTTGGCATTATTAATTTTGTTTGCAATATTTGGTAAAGCATATTATGAATTTGCTGCCAGTGTACTAATTGTTACCAATCAAAGGATAGTTTATTTAGACCAACAAGGTTTTTTAAAGAGAAAAATTATCGAGACCAACTTAGATAAAGTGCAAAGCGTAACTTCTGATACTAGCGGGATGATGAAAACTACTCTAGACTATGGAGATTTAATAATTCATACAGCTGGTACAAATGCGGGGAGTGGTATTGTAATAAAAAATATTCCCCAGCCGTACCAAGTTCAGCAGTCTATATCTAAGAGGCTGTTGTAAGTATATGTTTATTCTTGTTTAAGAGTGATTAACTTAATGAATAAATTGATAGATATTGGCTAAATTGCTCTTCAATTGAATCAGTCATTCGTTTGGTTGGATGACACAGTTCAGAAAGAATGTTATTTGCAGGGCATCCGTCCTTTTTACACTCTCTAGGAATAACAACAATACCGTATAAAGATATTGGTAATTCAAATTTGGCATGATTTGCTCTTATTTTATTTAAGTCACATCTAAGCGAATTGATATCATTTTGGCTCTTAGCCAAAGAAAAACCTTGGAGATTTGTTTCTAATAGTGGAAAAGGTTCTCCTTCTTGTTCTGTTTCAGCAAAAGTAGCAACAATATTGGAATTTGGATGGCTGTTTGAAGAACATTTAACTTGAATAGCGATTGCTTTACCATTTTTTAATACAAACCAAAAATCAATACAACTATAAGTATCTTCTTTAGGGGTGCTATAGTAAACATCTCCAACATTATTCAGTTTTCGAGAGAATGTTAGCATGGTTACATACTCTGCTACAGCTGATTCAAATTGGTCAATGCCATATGGATCATTAATTTTTTTATTTTCAATCAAATTATATAACGCAGTATAATAATTTTTGATCTGCGCTATATTATTTTTAATAGTCATTGCTTGCTCTTCTGTTATTTCCGGTTTCGTTATGAGATATGGTTTGATTTGATTTAACGTAGTTGACACTGACCTGTTAACTATTTGCATTTCTAAAGCAAATTCTGCAGGATTTTTAAGATTTTTTTTACCTTTTATTCTCCCAGCTTTTTGCTGAGCTTGTTCAACAAAATATTGTCCTGAAAAAGGCTGAATATTTTCAGGATCGTCAAATTTCTCATGACTAACACTAAATTGCTTTAACTGAACCTCTACTGAAGGCTCATATCCTATTGCTCCGATCGTATCAAGAATCATATTTGCCTTTGATATAGTAGTTTACTATTCTTTTGTCGACTGCTAACCAAACTTTAGATACAATATGAAAATATTCGAGTGTTATTTTATTATAATACAATGTTTTTATCGCCGACAAGCTCTTTTAATTTTGCCCGAAGCACTGGACATAAGTCAACTCTGGTCTTAGTTTTGATTTCTTTGTAACCATGGCCATTATTTGGAACTTTAATGATTACTGGCGATTTTCCGGGGAAGTCAGCCAATAGTTTTTTAAGATCGAAAAATATTGATTTGTCAGCGCCTTTTTCGATCGTTACTGTCAATGTGGGTAGCACAATCTCCCTCGGCTCCATTTTATTCAAATAAATTTCTTTAGATTGCTTTACGCCATGTGTGCCGTTATTATTCCCATATTTTTGATCTTTGATATTTGATCTTTGATTTTTATTATTGTATCTTGTATCTTGGGATTTGCCATTTGGGCCTCCGTTCCATTGTTTTTTCTTACCTCTTTTAATAAAATCGGGGATTTCTAACTGTTGACCAATTTCGTAGACTGCTTCAGCTAAAATTTTAGCTGAACCGTCTTTAAAATTTACATATCCGTCCACAGCCACTATTTTATCTGGCACGATCATATCTATATATTCGGCATACATTTTGGGAAATATTAAAACTTCAATATTTCCACCTAAATCTTCCATTCTAGCAAAAGCCATCTTTTGGTTGGAACGAGTTAAGATACTTTGAACAGAGGTAAAAATTCCCGAGATACGCACAAATTCATTTTCGTGCGAAATGGTGATTTCATTCAGTTTTATGGTGCGATGTGGTTCAATGAGATGTGATACGCCACTAAGTGGGTGTTCGGAAACATACATACCAAGTAGCTCGCGCTCCCAGCCTAGACGCTGTTTCTTATCAGCCGGAGGTACGGCTTCGAACTGAATTTGAGCTATTTGCATCTCAGGAGTATCGCCAAACAGCGAATTCTGACCGCTGTCTTGCGATTTTTGGATGGCAGAGGCGTAAGCCAGCATTTTTTCCATATTGTAAATCAGCTCGGCGCGTTCACCCATATCATCTAGTGCTCCAGCCATACTAAGAGCCTCAAGTGATTTTTTATTGATAACTTTTGGTCCAAGTCTGCGTAATAAGTCTTCAATATCTTTAAATTTACCGTTGTTTTTGCGTTCTTCAACAATCTCTTCGGCTACTGCCACACCGACGTTTTTAATAGCTGATAGGCCAAAACGAATATTACCGTTTTCCTTTACTACACCAAAATCAACAAAAGATTCATTAACAGATGGTGGCAAGACTTTGAGTCTCATGTTTTCACATTCTTGAATACATATTGCAAGTTTATCCAAATCGTCTTTTTCGCTAGTCATTAGTGCTGCCATAAATTCGCTAGAGTAGTGAGCTTTTAAATAAGCGGTTTGATAAGCGATAAGGGCGTAACAAGCGGCATGCGATTTATTAAAACAATATTGCGCAAAGTCTTGCATGGCGTTGTAGAGTTCGTCGGCAATTGATTTGTCAATGCCATTATTTACGCATCCCTCAACAAATTCTTTGCCCATCTTTTCCATTAATTTTTTAATTTTTTTACCGATAGCTTTGCGCAATGAGTCGGCTTGTCCGCCACTGAAACCGGCCATGTCTTTGGATAATTGCATGACTTGTTCTTGATAAACCATGATGCCATAAGTGTTTTTCAATGCCTCTTCTGCTTTAGGATGAGCATATTTGATTGGCTCCCGACCGTGTTTACGGTCGATAAAAGATTGTATCCATTGCATTGGTCCCGGACGATAGAGTGCCACTATGGCGATAATATCTTCAAAAACATTCGGTCTTAGCTCTTTGAGATAGCGTTTCATGCCGTCAGATTCCAACTGGAAAACTCCTGTAGTGCGTCCTTGTGCCATTAGCTGATAAGTGGCTTTGTCATCCAATGGAAGGCTATCAATATCTAAGATGGTGTCTTTAGTTTTGCGGATAATGCGTAGTGTATCCTGAATAATTGTGAGGTTAGCCAAACCTAAAAAATCAAATTTTAGTAGACCTAAGTGTTCAATAGGTCCCATTGAATATTGTGTCACGGTAGCTAGGTCGCCTTTGGCAGCTGCTTGTAGTGGGCAGTATTCTGTAAGAGGATCTTTAGAGATAACCACGCCTGCGGCGTGCATTGAAGCGTGACGAACCACGCCTTCCAAGCGTTTGGCAATATCGATACATCGTTTTACTTTTGAATCTGTATTATAAAGCTCTTTTAATTCTGCAATATTAGTCAAGGCTTCCTCTAGGTTTTGACCTGCAGGAATTAATTTAGCAATAGCGTCAACTTCGGAATAGCTCATAGAGAGGACGCGCCCCACATCGCGCACCGCCATACGGGCCGCCATGGTACCAAAGGTAATTATCTGCGCCACATGATCACGGCCGTATTTTTTTGAAACATATTCAATTGTCTTATTGCGGCGGGAATCGGCAAAATCAGTGTCGATATCAGGCATGCTGATACGATCCGGATTAAGAAAACGCTCAAAAAGCAAATCGTAGTCTAGGGGATTTAATTCAGTAATGCGTAGAGCATAAAGAATAATAGAGCCGGCGCCGCTGCCGCGGCCCGGACCTACCGACACTTCGTGATCTTTGGACCAAGTAATAAAATCAGCCACAATCAGCAGATAGCCCTCGTAGCCCATCTTCTCAATTACGCCGGCTTCGTATTTAAAACGATCCCATGTTGCTTCATCGATTTTCAACTCATCTCTGGTAGGCTCGCGGTCTTTGGGTAAATCATCGATGGTGATTTTTTCTGATCCATAGCGCATATTTAAGCCTAGATAGCAACATTCCAAAAAGTAAGAATGCAGTGTGTGGCCTTTGGGCACGGGGAAATCTGGGATAATAATGCCGCCTAGTTCTAGTTTGAGATTACATTTTTCGACAATTTCCAAGGTGTTGCTTAGCACTTCGGGGTGACCGGGGAAGTTGGCTGCCATCTCCTCTTCGGATAACAGCGAATAATCATCGCCCATCATCGACATTCTGTCAGTCTCGTCCATATAACGGCTGGTTTGTAGGCAGATGAGCGCGTCTTGGGCTTCGGCATCAGAGCTGTTTACATAATGAATATCGTTGGTAGCAATCACTTTTAGATCAAATTCTTGAGCCAACTGAAAAACTAATTCATTAGCTTGATCTTGCACATCTACCTTGACATGCTTTTGAACCTCGAGGTATAAATTATCTTTGCCAAATATTTCAATCATCTCTGTCACTGCTTCGCGACCCTTGTCGATATCCTCCAACGCCTTGCGAGGGATTTCGCCCTGAACGCAGGCGCTACAGGCTATCAAGCCTTCTGAGTGTTTACGCAAAAGGTTTTTATCAATTCTTGGTTTATAATAATAGCCTTCAAGGTGGGCAACTGTAGTAAGTTTGAGCAAATTTTTATAACCGACAGTATTTTTGGCTAATAAAATTAAATGGTACGGGCTGGCATCTACCCGAGGCACTTTGTCGTGTAAGGTGCGTGGTGCAACATAGACTTCACAACCAATTAGTGGCTTGATACCGGCTTTTTCGCACTCCTCGTAAAATTCTACTACGCCATGCATCACCCCGTGATCAGTTAAAGCCAATGCAGGCATTCCCAAATCAGCTGCTTTTTTGACCAGCTCATTAATCTTGCCCATGCCATCCAGCATCGAATAATGCGAGTGGGTGTGTATATGGACAAAGTTGGATTTGGGTTTTGATTTAACTTCTTCGGACATTGGGTGTACAATTTACCATAAACATGCTATCTTATATGGTCCAATAGCCAATAATCAAGAAACAATAATCAGTTAATTTTCAATATTCAATTTGATTATTGATAACTGGTGATTGGAAATTGTATCTTGGTTATTGAAATAAATTTTATGAATAACAATTCAACAATTCAACAATTCAAAAATGTGTTTGCTTTCGTCCTTGGTCGTGAAACAAAAATAGCGCTTTACGAATTGGAATCTGTTTTGCGCCGTTTTAGTTTTGATTTTTGCAACAACGAAAATCACCCTGAGCGAGGAGCCCCGATTGATCGGGTTGACGAGTCGAAGGGTCTTCTTCTCTACTCTATTTTAAGTTTACAAGACAATGTGGCAATCATCAAGACTGAAAAAGTTTCTAGCTTTCAGATGCTAGCTGCTCGGCTGATGGAAAATCTTGGTGGGACGGTAAAAATATATGAAATATCCAATAACCAAAAACCAATAACCAATAAAATATCAAATAACCAATATCAAATAGTGCAAACGCAAATTATAGATAAATTGCTGGATAATAAAAGCAATGGGACGCTAAATTTTGGAATTTCAGATTATACGAATACATTTAGTGAGAGGGAGATCAAAAATCTTGGTATCGAAGTTAAGAAAGGGGCACGGAAGGTGCGGTCGGTGAGATTTGTTGAGGGAAAGGGAACGGAGTTATCAAGTGCCACGACTTATCATAAAATATTCAAGACAGGTGGTGAAGAGTTTGGAATCTTTAGAATAACCAATAACCAAGAGACAATAATCAATAAAATGACCAATGTCCAATACCCAATATCCAATGAAATTTCTAATTCAAAAACGAAAGAGTGTCATTCCGAGCTTGCCGAGGAATCCCATCACCGCGTAAGCGGCATCAATAATAATTCTAAAGATTTTTCGTCTCCCAGCCAGCGAACTCATGATGACAACTACTCGCTACTAACTACTAACTACTTACTAGGACGTTTGCTAGCTGTTTCCAATCCCGATGAGTGGAGCAAACGAGATTATGATAAACCGGCAGGCGATAAATATAGTGGTATGATGCCGCCCAAGCTGGCAAGAATGATGGTGAATATAGCGCTAGGGCAAATAATATCCAATAACCAATATTTGATAAATGATGAACTAAAGAACAAAAAAACAGAAGAACAAAAAAATGAGTGTCATGCTGAATTTATTTCAGCATCCCATCACCGCGTTAGCGGCAGCACAAATAATTCTGAAGATTCTTCGGTTCCTCAGAATGACAACTATATCAATGGTAAAGAATCGGAAAGTCAGGAACTAGATAATATTGATTACCATAATTCATCATTCTTAATTCACAATTCAGATCAAAAACCTCTGGTTTTTGATCCTTTTTGTGGTAGTGGCAATATTCTCATGGAAGCTAAAATGCTAGGCTGCGAGATTATGGGTAGCGATTTATCTGAGAAGGCGGTGGATGATACAAAAGCCAACCTCGAGTGGTTGAATAAAGAAGAAAGAATAAAGAATAATGGTATCGAAAGCCATAATTCATCATTCATTATTCATAATTCTGTGTTCAAGGCCGATGCAACTAGCGCTGATTTCATTAGAGAACTAAAAAACAGAAGAACCAAAGAACAGAAGAATATTGTTGTAGTTACGGAGCCGTATTTGGGCAAACCGAAAAAAATCAAAAATCAAAAATCAAAAATCAAAGATGAAATAAAAGAGTTAAAAAGTCTATATCTTAGCTTTTTTAATAACCTAAAACTACTCTCTACTCACAACTCGCTACTTGCTATAACCTTTGTTTTCCCCGTAATTGAAACGCTCGATGCCGGTGAGATATCACTATATAACGAGTGTGTTGACGAATTGCGTCAAATGGGGTACAATCCACAGTGTACCCTGAGATATGGGAGAGATTATCAAGTTGTTAAACGACAAATAGTCGTAATAACAATGGAAAAATCCTAAGCAAGAAATACGAAACAAATAAATTCAAATATTTAATATTTAAACGTTTGTATTTGGAATTTGTTTCGAATTTAGAAATTTGGATTTCGAATTTACGATATAGGAGTTAATGTGGCACATAAAAAAGCAGGTGGAAGCACTCGGCTTGGAAGAGATTCACAGAGCAAGCGCTTAGGCGTTAAAGTTTTTGGTGACCAGAAAATCACTGCCGGCGGCATTATTGTACGACAACGAGGCGCCAAATATCACGCCGGTAGTAATGTTGGTGAAGGCGGAGATAATACGCTTTTTGCCTTAAAAACTGGTATGGTCAAGTTCCAAGAAAAAAGAGTGGTAGCCTTTGATAGCAACAAAACCAAACGCACCTTCGTGCATGTAGTCGAAGACAAAATAAAATAGAGTACAGAATTAAGGGGTAAGTTAAAAGTTTATCAAGTTCATAAAGTATAAAGTAACAATACAGAGAAACACGGAATAGACACGGATGGGAATACAGAATTAAGGATTAAGAATACAGTTAAAAGCAGAAAGTTCATCAAGTATAAAGTTTAAAGGCAAAAGGATAAACGATAAAAAGACAGATGATATCCGGTAGTAGATACGATAGATATTCAATAGTTATCCGTTTGTCATTCCTGCGGAGGCAGGAATCCCATCATAGCGTTAGCGGCAACGGTAGCAGTCTCAATTAGAGTTTATTTCCAATAGATTGCTTCAAGTCTGCAAAACGCAGTCTTTCGCAATGACGATTAGAATCGGAGTCCAGCCTGCCTACCGGCAGACAAGCCTTTAGGCTGTTAAAATAGAATTTAACATCATATCAATATAAAAAAGCTGTGATCGGACAAAGTTTATCGGATTTCCGGTGAACCTGTCTGAATCACAGTTTCGAGCCTTAAGAAAGGAATAGTCCGTTGGCAGACGTAGACGTTGCCGTGGCGTGAGTGGTGGACTGACCTTTAGGTCGGTAGCGAATCCACGAGGCGCCCCGAGATGAATGAGTCGCAGGCGGCAATCATATCTCCGGGCGTCCGCCCGGAGGAAGACATGGCAAAGCTCCGCAAGACCCAAAACCCCAAGACTCCGAATGGGAGTGGGGGGATGTGCGGCCGCGGTCGTAGCCGGGCGGAGGGGTCGAGAAGATCCGGGAGCCCTAGCCGTAGGTAGCAACATTCGTACCACCCGGCGCGTAGCGCCGGCATCCCAGCCAGGGGGCGCTGAGATGACATTGCAGAAAAACTTCTCGGCGCTCAGCCGAGGAGGAAGCAAAATGGTAGCATCATCAGAAGTGGTCATCAATGGGAAGGTGTATCCCACCGATAAGTTTGGTCGCCCAATCTTGGGTGACAAGCCGTGCTGTAATCCTGATCTGCTCAGGAAAAGCGCGGCTCCTGACCCAGATTCACAGGCCGCGGAGCTGTTCGGAGCCTGTGACGGCGATCACAGTTCGAAATAGTCGTTCCGAGCGCGGCGCTGACGAAGCGGGCTATTACACTTTGTTCATTCTGCTGGAGAGCGTCTAGCCCGCGCTCTGTCGAACCCAGAGGCTCGCAACCTCTGGGGGAGTCGAGATCTCGGCGGAGATCTCAGGCTCTATGTCCGGTAGGGAGACGGGATTACGGAGTGGCTCGCAGAGCCACTCCGAACCCGAGTTCAACCCGGCCGATCTTTGGCCGGTTGCCGTACAGTTGTACGGGAGCTGTCTGGGGATAGCGCTTAGTGTGCGTTTCCCCAGTCCCACTCTGAAATCAATCTTCCAAGTGTCATTCCGAGCTTGTCGAGGAATCCCACAACCGCGTTAGCGGCAAAACAGATCCTTCGTTTCACTCAGAATGACAACGGAATTGACGGCAGAGAAGGAGAGAGCCCCGAAGGGGCAATAATCAATATCCAAGTGACAATAACCAATTAAATCGAAATTAATTTTTTGAATTAGAAGTCAAAAGTAATAATTACAATTATAAACTAGATAATTATCACTTGAAACTTTGTCTTATTACTTATAACATTTAAATTCTTTGGAAAATTATGGAATCATCAGTATTAACAAAATTTAAGAAAAAGAATGTACCGGCTGTAAAAAGCGGGGACACTGTTCGCGTACATGTAAAAGTTATCGAGGGTAACAAAGAGCGCGTGCAGATATTTGAAGGCTTAGTGATAGCCGTCAAGCATGGCCAAGGACTCGATGGCACCTTTACTGTCCGTAAAGAATCGCTTGGCGTTGGTGTAGAGAGAATTTTCCCAATGCATTCGCCTAAGGTAGTAAAAGTAGAACGTGTTAAACAGTCTAAAGTCAGACGTGCCAAGCTGTATTTTATGCGTGAATTGCGCGGCAAGAATGCCAGACTCAAAGAGCTTAATCGTGAACCTGTGATTTGGGAAGAAAAGGAAGCCGAAGAAGAGTTAGCCAGAATTGCCGAAGAAAAAGCCAAAGAAGCCGAAGCTATTGCCGCCAAAAAGGCAGCAGAGGAAGCTGCATTAGAAGCAAAAGTTAAAGCAGTGGCAGGCGACAGAATAGTTGATGAACAGGAAGTCAAGGAAGAGAAAACTGAAGGAAAAGGTTAAATGATATCTGATAGTCAATTCAGTGGTTATACAATGGTTATTTGGCAGTAATACGATAGCTAGACAATTGTTGAAACGACAAATACAAGACGAAAGAAAATTCAGGAAACAGGATACAGAATTCAGCACTCAATGTCTTTTTTGGGCAGACAAAGCCATAATCTGATTTCTCAGAGTTGAAGACATGTAATCTTGTCGAAATCATATACAAATTTATAGATATAAAAAAACACCAAAGAGTAATCGATGGTGTTTTTTTATATATTAGACATTTTTAATTAGGTTGAGCCCAGCCTGCAGCACAGACTGGGCGGGTACATCACCACGGTTTTTTACCGTGGCATTTTCATTTGGGGGGTGAAGTAGCTCCAAGCCTTGCGGGCTAGGAGACTGCAGAGTTGCAGTAGCTACACCAGACCACTTTTCAGTCTAGTGTGCTTGAATAATATAATATATATGAGAAGTTATGTCAACTCTAATAATGTTGTCAGAATCAATTATTTTTTCGATCTCGTTGCGATACTAGCCATAAGGTAGAGCAAATAAAACCATCCCGCCTTTACCTACACCTGTGATCTTAGCACCACTGCCAACGCCATTGTCGGAAATGTTGGCAATACAATAAACCTCGACATATAATTTATCAATCTCGTAATTAGATATTTCTAAATAGTGCAATAAATTTTGATACTGATTCAAGGTGTTGACAGAGGATGGTAAGTAAGATAGTATTATAGTAAGAAAATAATACAAAGGATTATTATGTCTCAATTAATTTCATCTCCTACAAGTAAGGGGCAAGTAACTATACCTGCTGTATTTAGAAAAAAGTTTGGCATAGACAGCAATTCTTTGCTGCAGTTCTCCGAGCAAGACGGCAATATTGTGATTAAACCATTAAAAATTAAAGACAATACACTCCGTGAGTATTCGCAAGCCGAAATAAATGGTTTTTTAAAGGACGATAAACTTTCGGAATCAGATGCCAAGTTCTTCAATAAGATTTTAAATGATTAAAAGAGATAACCCAAAAGTATTTATTGATAGTAGTGTATTAATTGTTGCTGTTTTAAGTAATACAGGTGCTTCAAATATAATTTTTCGACTGTCGGAAAAAAGAATTATAAAAATTATTATGAACGAGAGTGTGCTAAAAGAGGCGAAAAGAAGCTTGCTATCTAAATATGGTGAAAATTCTATTAGTAAGATGCTAGCAATGTTGGTTTGCCACAAAGGGTCAATTGTAGATAATGCTGATGTTAATGTTGAACAAAGATTTGTTGATTTAATAGAAGATAAAAACGATTTACATATTTTAGCCGGAGCAGAGGAAAATACGGTGGATTATTTAATTACATTTGATAGAAAACATTTCATGACATCGAAGCTAGAACAGGCCAATCTATCTTTCAAAATATTATTGCCTGGCGATTTTCTAGCACAATTAAGATTAAAGCTGAAAAATGATATTTAAGTCAGATCTAAGTATGATATTATCGTCTGGTGAACATAAGCTGATCTTTCGAGCTAAATAAATTTAACACTAGAGATTTTGCTAAATATTTTTATTTACGCTTGGAATATAATAAAAGGACTCGGGTCGTTCTACAAACATCGGGAGGGGAAAGCCATGAAGATGGACGATGCACTGTCAATTCTTGTCGCTGGAACAAACCAAAAGAGGGTGCTGAGCTATGCCGAAGTGATAGCTCGTATAGGAAGGCGTTCAATTACCACAACCACGAGTAAAGAAGTAGTCAAAAGCATCATAAGCGGTACCGAGAAACTTGACGTGGTACTGTTCATCGTCTCTGACAAGATCGAAGAAGAACAGTGGGCTGAAGTAGAGAAGTTTGTGCTGATAGGCCATGTGCCTGTTGGGGTGATAATAGAAACGAAGGACAGAGAACAGAGAGAATTGCAGTATATGCTATGGGGGAACAAAGATGTTCAACCTGTTCTAGCGGAAGTGGAAGCCTTAATCAGACTAGTAAGGGGGGACGAACATTAATGTAGGTGGTGCGGTCAGGGTGGAGTAGACCGTCCCGGCACACGGGACGGTTTTTTAGGTACTGGAAGTCTAATATTTGTGATAAGATGGGGATATGAAGCAAGTAGATAAAATTTCTATTGAAGAACTGAATAAAATGTCGCAGAAAATGTTTGGCAATTTGGTTAAGGCGGTTGTTGATGTTGAAAAAAATATTTTAGCGGTCGATGCCGAGATGCATGCCGATCTTGAGCAGTATTTGTTGCAAAAAGGTTCAAGCCAGAAGAATCTCTGGGGAATAAATTTGTATCCGGAGCTGGGCGGCGACGATTTTATCGAATTTGACTCCATGATTAATTTGCGCCCATCGCAAAATAATCGTACCAGAGGTGTAGACGATCCTGAAATTCAGAGGAAGATTATCAAGATGGTCGATGAGAAAGTTCAAAAATGAATATGGTACATCATAAAAATTTAACTCAAGAAAAATGGTTTGGACTATCTTTGGCCGAGCAGATGGCCAATATCGGTAGCGAGGTAGAACGCACCATAATTTGGAAAAATAAAGGCAATAGTGAATACTCTCAGCTTGCTTTTGATCGCGCTTTAGAACTTATTGACATTACGCGCCTTGACCCCAAAAACAAACCTAAATTGCGTGAACTTTGCCGCATGCGCGAGATTCTGGTTGACTGGCACTTAGATAATGAATATAAATCAACAGATGGATCATGGCAGAAGTATTTTTATGCTTTTAATTATCTGGCAAGGATCCAATTATAAGTTGTTTAATGTGGAGGCAAAATGATTAATGAGAAGGTTGGCGGAAGTAATGGGGGGGGGAGTAGATGATACTTCGGTTGTTGGAATTGATGATAGCTTGGCTCGTAATGGTATTGATCGTGAGGAAGAAAGCAAACGGAGGCCTGAAAGTGCCTCTGAATATCAAGATGTGTTTGCGATGGCTCGAGAAAGAATAGGTTTGACAGACCCTCAAAGATGGTTAAATACCATAATATTTCGACGATTTACAAGCGTTATTAGCCGTGAGGCTATTTCTTACAATGAGGTTTTTCATGAAGCTGTAGTTGGAATGTATCTCGGTCTTCAAGAGCTTGGTTCAGTTCGTGGCGAAGAAGATTGGAAAATAGTTGCGAATAAAGTTAATAGCCATCTTACTATTTATTTATACCCATCGGCAAAGGTTAATAGCGAGATACCATTCTCTGATTTTTTTGGGGCCGATGAAAGTGGAAGCGAGGAAAGTCTTATGTCGAGAATCTCTTCTAAGAATGAAATAGATTCTGATCCTGTTGAACAAGCGGTTAGAAATATCGAGACTCAAGAGCTTCTCGACCAAATAAAAGAGTTTATTATTTCCTCTCAGTCAAAGAGTGACCAAGGTGAAAGAGATTGGGAAGTGTTTGTTAGACATGTATCCGGCCAGACTGCAGAGGAAATTTCATTATGTTGTAATTGGCTTAAAAATTCTGATTCAGCCGAAAAAGCAATCGTAAGGATTCTTAAAAAATTAAGAGAATGTTTTGACGGTGATGTCAGCGCGCCGGTTATCACTGGCTCTAAGAATCATAACGGCCGTGGCGGAAGAAAAGAGGATAGAAGTCGTTATTATCAGCAGTGGTATAAGAGAAATGCCGAACGAAGGAGAGAGGAAATGAGAGAATATCAGCGAAAAAAGAGGTTAAGGGAAAAAATATCAAAAATGGGGGAAGGTGCTGACGAAAGTGAATTGATTGAGTAAGCGCAGTATGACTGAAAAAATTCAAAAAACAACCCAAAAGGTCATTTTCGAGCGTGATGGCAAGATATTAATGATGAAAGACACCAAAAACCATTGGGAGCTACCTGGTGGCTCTATTGATTTTGGTGAGGATGCTGATGTTGCGCTAAAGCGTGAATTAAAAGAGGAGATGGGGTTAGAGCCGGAGTACTATAATATCGGGCAGATGATAGGCAACTTTAAAATTGTCAGAGAATTCCCAGATAAGCATTATCATTTTCTGGCACTAGTTTACAGAGGTGAGCTAAAAGTTGATGATTTTAAAATTTCTGACGAGCATACCGAGTATGGCTGGTTCGCTATATCCGAAATCCTAAAACTGAAGATGGTTGAGGGGTATAAGGATT
>CAYMCH010000014.1:0-18479 GCA_964389035.1 uncultured Candidatus Saccharibacteria bacterium
CAACTACCCGCTTAGAGAATCTTTACACACTAAAAGTTGACAGTACCTTTTTTAAGTTCAGGTGTTTTTTATTGTTTATAGATGACACAAAATAGTTATACTAGATAATACAGAAACAATAAACTTTCCTGTAAAAGAAACCGCAGGGAATAGCAAGTTTAACTTATATGCACTCTAATTGGCTTTGCAAGGATCTCTTTTATATATGTAAGCAAGGCATAAATAAACAGAGCTATGCCTATCATCTCTAATAGCTCTTCTGTGCCCACGCAGAGTAGATAGTAATAGTGCGGAATGTTAAAGGTTAATATTTTACCTCCAACCATCTCTATTACTAAAGCACCAAAAACATACACTATGCCAGAAAGAAGAAATAGCCTTTTAAATTTTTTTGGTAAGTGTTGAATGAAGGGAAAATAGATCAAAGCAATAATAATAAACAACACGGCAAAAGGAATAACCCAAGCAAAACCCAAAGCTCCAGAAGATATATTTAGCAATTGTTTCATGGGATCTATCAACAGCTCATGGAGCATAGCTCCTTCATCTAAAGACAGATAAAGAAATATCCAGGCGAGACCAAACCAGTGCTTGGAAAATTTATGACTAATTTTTTTATTATATAAAGCAATTATAAACAAAAGAACACTGGCAATAAACAAATAAATTTGTGAAAGCCATGTTGGAACACTGATTTCACTATCTAAGTCGAACCGATCGATAAGACCAAAAAGCTGGCTATTAGCAGTAGATAATTGTATTGTCTGCAAAACTAAGTGAACAAAGACCAACACACCAATTAAAATAATGATGTATTTTATAATTTGTTTAATAGATAAAGTTATTTCCATTTATTAGATTCGTTTTTTTATAATTTTATTAATGAGAGCAACACAACACAATAGCAATAAGAATAACCCATTAGCATAATTTTATTCATCCATAGATTATCAAATAGCCTTATACTAATCAAAAGTTATTCAGTATTGCTTTTGTTGGATAAGGCAATTGGTTTTTTTGCATCCAAAGCTGAGATGGCCATCTCTTTGAGAAGGTCATTGGTTTTAACCAGTTGGGCTTTTAGCGACATAATCTCTTCAGCTTGAGATTTGATGGTTTTGTCTAAATTGCTGATATTAATATCAGCAATTTTTTGGGCATGATCTTTAGCTGTAGATAAATCTTTAATTTGAGATTGGTATTTATTGCCTAAATCTTGAGTTATAAAAGCTTCAGTAGCTTTAACTTTCTGCTCGATAAGAGAGGGAAACTCAGCAATCTGTTTCTCCATTTCGGCAATCTCTTTTTTACGAATAGATAGTGTAGCTTCCTCGTCAGCAATGGCTTTTTGGCGTAAGCGTTTATCTTCATTGTATTCGTCTTGTTCTTTCTTGCGCACCTGTAGCTGATTATATTTATATTCCTCTTCTTCTCTACGGAAAGCAGTTTCCGTGGCATCTTTTTTCGCTTTATACTCTTCCTCCAAAGATTTTTCTTCTTGGTTCCATTTTGTTCTAACAGCTGCAATTGTATTGGCAAGGTTATCTTTTTGATCTTCAAATTGCTTTATCATTGCTTCTTTATTCTGACGAATTTGCTCAGCAGTTTTATAAAGCAGAGCCAAGTCAGACATGAGCGATTTGGTAAGGGCATCGAACTGATTATTGATATTGATTTTTGTTTCAGAAAGCTGCTTGATAACATCGTTTACAGAACTGTCTTCCTTGATAACGATTTCTTCAGCTCCAGTTTGCGCCACCAGCTCATTATAAGCACTCCAAAGCTCTTGCTTGGTACTTTTTTCACTAATTTTTTTATCTTTTGTAGTAGCCATATTCGCCTTTCTTTAGTATTTAAGTCTCACATTAGCAAAAAGAAATATTTATGCAATAGGCTATCATATAAAGATAAAGTTGAAAATAAATAAAAAGTAATTTCCTCAGTAGGCTTGTGGAATATATAAAATTCAGTTATAAAAGATATATAATTGAATTTAATAGGTGATATATGGGTAAAAAGAATAAAAAACTCAAGAAGAAAAAGCTGGTAGTTTCAGAAAATATTGTTGCGACTGAGCAATCTATTGATTCATCATCTATATCTGATACTGCTAGGCAAGTTAAACAGCGACCCGTGGCATCTCCGTCCACCCTATCAGACGAAAGCCACGAATACGACCATGTTCGCAAAGATGTGATAAAAATTTTACTTCTAATGCTAGGAATAGTAATATTAATTGTTGTCTTGTATTTTATCGGGATAGAATCCAATTATCTAACTTCCATCGGCGATTGGTTTTATAAGATTCTGAATATTAAAACTCTATAATAGTTGTTAGCTTGTAGCTTGTAGCTTGTTACATTATTTTATCCTACCACCCAACAAGCTAAAGCCTATTTCCTATAGTTTGTTCAATATTCTCTCTCTTTAGGACGATATTGCAATGCCTCTGCCATGTGATCTTGAATAATGCAATTTGATCCAGCTAAATCCGAGATAGTTTGTGCTATTTTGATGATTTTGTGCAATGATCTGGCAGAAAGCTTCATACCATCCACTGCCATCGATAAAATCTTGTTTGCTTTTTCATCCATTGTAACCAATTGCTTGATATCTTTTGACTTCATTTCTGAATTTGTTTTCAATCTACAACAGTCTTTGAATCTTATTTTTTGCCTATTCCTGGCTTCCTCTACCCGCTGCCTTATCTTCTGCGAACTCTCAGCGATTTTTTCAGAAGACATTTTATCAAACTTTTGACGAGGCACTTCTATATGAATATCAATTCTATCTAGTATTGGTCCAGAGATTTTTTTCTGATAACGCATTATCTGGCTAGGAGTACAAGTACACCTCCTATCAGGATCGCTTAAATAACCACAAGGACAAGGGTTTTGTGCCGCCACTAGTAAAAATTGAGCAGGAAAAGTAATAGATCCTGCCGCTCTAGATACTGTCACAACACCATCTTCTAAAGGCTGGCGTAAAGCTTCTAATACACTTCGCGGATATTCAGGTAATTCATCTAAAAACAATACTCCTCGATGCGAAAGTGATATTTCCCCTGGTCTTGGCCATTGACCTCCACCGACTATAGCCACACTAGAAGTAGTATGGTGTGGCGATCTGAAGGGACGTACTCGAATTAAAGAATTATTATCTCCAGTCAATCCAGCTACGGAATAAATTTTGGTAACTTCAAGCACCTCATCTTCAGCCAGAGATGGCAATATTCCTGAAATAGACCTTGCTAATAAAGTTTTACCACTGCCAGGGGGACCAGAAAGCAAAATATTGTGACCACCAGCAGCAGCAATTTCCATGGCACGTTTTGCTTGTTCTTGACCAGAGATAAAAGCAAAATTGTACTCTGAATCTTGATTGTTATAAACCGCCAAACTTTGGCAAGATTTCTTATAAGGCTTGATAATTTTTTCACTGCGCAAATGCTTTACCAGCTGTAAAAGGTTATCTATAGGCATAACCTCTATGCCATTAACCAAAGAAGCCTCTTCAGCATTCTTTGATGGTAAATACAACCTCCTATAGCCTTGCTCTTTAGCATATATTGCTATAGGAAGAGCACCGTTAATATGGCGTAGCCGACCATCTAAAGCTAATTCGCCCACGAATAACGCGTTATTGTATTCAGGTACAAATTGCAATTGCTCATCGGCCAATAAGGTACCGATAGCCATCGGTAAATCAAAATTTGGTCCCTCTTTTTTGACATCTGCCGGAGCTAAATTTATTGTCAAACGATGCTGAGGAAAAGATAAATGAGAATTTTTAATAGCACTTCTAATCCTCTCTTTGCTCTCGTCAATCGCCTTATCGGGTAAACCAACTATAGCGAAAGATGGTAAACCCGCACCTATGTCAACCTCAACCTCAACCATATATGAATCTAGACCGATATTCGAACCACTTAGTATCTTCCCCACTTTATTCATATTATTCCGTTGGATTATATATTAGATAGTCTAATGCTCTAAACGATAATGTCCAATAAGATGAGAAAAACGATAATATTAATCCAGATATAACAATATTAACTAATAACACTCCCAAAACTATCACAACAGCAATAAATAACTGAACAGGATTATCCCATCCAATTGAATTACTTAAAAGATATTTAAATATTATGCTAAAAGAAACAAAATAAACTATAACTTCAATTATTGTTAAAATAATCATAATAATAATATTTATTATGGCAGATAACACAGATAACCAAAAATTAGCGTCAATAAAACTTTTTGCATCCGACAAAGATTCAAATACTCCCATATCTCTCAACACAATATTTCTCTGCGCAAATTGAATAAGCATAAATAAATATAAAGATACGGGAATAATTATTATCGTGCCTAAAATTAAAAGGACTACCAATACTGAGGTAGCAGTAAATACTAATGATAAAATTATTGCAGAAATCGCAAATGAAACGGCTATACCCAAAACCCACAATAACAGATCCAAACCAAATATTTTCCATAAATATTGCTTAGATTCAATGCAAGTTTCTTTAAGGCTTACGCAATTGTTACCATCATCTAAATTATTTGTAGCAAGGATAATTGTAGCTGTTGTTTGATAATAAATATAAACTGCAATTATGAATAAAACTATAGCAATTATAAGCACAAAAACTGCTTCTGTTTTATTATTTGTAAAATGTTCAGATATGATTTTTAATAATTGGAAATATCCTTCTTCCAATTTGCCATTATGCAATATTTTCCCAAAGAAGTTATCATCTTTAACAACTTGATTATTAAGTGCATACCTTGAGTACAAAACTCCTATTTTATCATTATTTCTTATAATATTGATTAAAGTGCTACATATACTAGTTACGCAAATAGTGATTATAATTATTATTCCTAGCAGTTTGTTTGTATATGAATACTGTACGGCTTTTTTTATCATATCAACAAAATTAATTCTTGCCCCTGTTCCCGAAATACCTGCAGGTTTTTTTGAATTTGAGTTTGGATTAGCAATAGTTCTATTTGGATATTCTCTATTGATTTCATTCTTGTCTCGAGATGAATCGAAATTATTAGTAGTTACAGATTTTAGATCGTCTATGTTCGGATATATACCCGAGGCATTAGCTGGATGTATTTCGTCACCAGTAGGAATTTGATCATCATCTGACGAATTTTCTTGTTGTTTCTTAAATTCTTCCATCGTAGGCAAGCTAATTTCATCATCATCTATTTTTTCTTTTTCCACACTACCTCCCTTTTCCATATATTTTTAATCTTGATTCAAACTCCTTTATTCTCTGTCTTTCTCTACAATAATTTTCATTAGACGATAACTATTATTTTACATTTTTTGACCGTAACCATACGCATGATGTGTATTTTAATTTGTCATTTTGAGCATAATTCACCTTAACTAATAAAATCAACCTTCCTACCGACATACTAGGGAATCCCTTTATAACAATAGATTTTTATTCCGAGAAAAATTCATTCATCAAATATTATCAAAATTGGGACTAGGATAATCATTAAAATTAGGAATGCTAGGAGCTGATGTGATTTTATATAATAAATAATAAAATAGATAAAATAACATTAATGATAAGATCAGATATACTATACCCCACATCGCCCAAGCTTTTTGTTTCTTTTTATATTCTTCTACTGAAGCAAAACGGCCTGTCTGCCACGCCCATTCTCCACCCTTGATGCCAAGAATAATCGCCATAATAAAACCGGCACCAGGTATTAAGGCAATC
This sequence comes from uncultured Candidatus Saccharibacteria bacterium, assembly GCA_964389035.1. GTDB lineage: Bacteria > Patescibacteriota > UBA1384 > XYA2-FULL-43-10 > XYA2-FULL-43-10 > CAYMCH01. Next base: position 5,759 of record CAYMCH010000014.1, read on the forward strand.
AATGATATAAACACTCCATTGCCAATACCCCAAATCCATGTCAGTAAAAATGCTCCCCAATTCCATTTTTTTACTTCATCAGGGATACTTGATGAAGTAAATTGTTGGCTTTGATCGCCAGCAATCACTGAAGCTGGCACTTGGACACCTGTCGGCACCAAACTTGGAGACTGGCTTTGGTGAATATTATCTTCCAATTCAGGCAACAAATCACCGGCTTTTTCTGGCTCTTTGCTCTTAGGTGTGCTGACTACATTAATAGTGCTTTGATTTTCTAATCCTTGTTTTTCTTCTTCCACCTTTCCTCCCTATAATTTATTCTTCATAGAATCTTAATTTGCTAATATCTTCTGATTTCAAATCAAATATGTTACCGTTATTTGTGTTCGAATCCTCGCTTAATACAATATTGTCGTTATCCTCAAAGATTGCAGAAACTATGCACTCTTCACCTTCCTGAGTAAAACTATAATCCGAGCCATTAGGGTCTTTGGGAATTTTTTTGATATAATCCGGCGCCAATTTAAATAATGTTTGCGGACATTTTGTCTGGTGATCTAGTTTGTATTTATTCACTGCTGATATTAGATTTCGCACATCATCTGCTCTTTGTGCATCTCTAACATCAGCTTGTTCCGTTTTCTCAAAATAATTAGCAGTAAGTTTAAGCAAAATTACACAGAATATAATTGCCAATATAGTGATTACTGCTCCCCATTTTGCCCAAGTTTTTTGAATTTTTATGAATTCTGAGTGATTGAGATATCGGTTTTTACTCCAAGCCCAAGCTGTACCTTTTATCCCAAGAATTATCGCCATAACGAGATGAACACCAGGGATAAGAGCCAAAAGCGCAATCCAGACATTGTTACCGGCACCCCAAATCCAAGTTAGCAAAAACGCCCCCCAGTTCCAGCTTTTTAAACCCTTTTTATCATTATGTTGATTCCGATCCATAAGAAAAATACCCCAACAATATGATACTACTATAAATCTTAAAAAGCTATTTATGAGATATTTTTTATAACATCCCAGCTTTGATACAGTAAAACAATTTCTAGATCAGGATATGCCTCGTGCAATATCTTCTCTGCTTCTTGTAACTTTGCAATATGAAATTTTTCTTCTGCCTCGACATTTTGGTGTTGGCTACTACCGCCATAAGCACCGCAATCGATATGATCGGCGATAATTACTCGCCACCGACACCAGGAGAGTCAAAAGCACAATCCGGTTCACCCACCATTTCGGCAATATTATTCTCTAGTGTCTTGTGAAAGCGAAAATCCATGCAACGGATTAACAGAGTTCCACACTCGTGCCCCTTGTCTTTAAATTCATTTTGATACACAATTTCCATATTTCTCCTTTTCATGTCATTCCTACCCCGTTGTTTGTCATTCCTGCGCAGGCAGGAATCTATTTTGTTATTTGGCAATATAAATCTTTCCAATCCGGATTATCCTTCTCTATTAACCTGATTTTCCACTCTCTTTTCCATTTTTTTATTTGTTTTTCCCTGGTTATCGCCCTATTGATATCAATTGCTGTTTCGTAATAAACTAAGTTTTTACATTGATATTTGCTTGAAAAACCTTCAACAATTCCTTGTTTGTGCTCCCATACACGACGAGTTAAATCATTAGTGACTCCGATATACAGCACGCCGTCTTTTTTATTGGTCAAAATATAAATATAATATTGTTTCATAACAATGAGATCCCCGGGTCATGGCGTTGCCTGCCCGAGGATGACACGAGGTAGGGTGTAAGATGAAGCGGATCACGCTTCTACTAAACCACACGTTTTATTTCGAAGTTAGTCTTTCACCTACAACCTACAACTTACAACTTACAACCTACAACCTACAACCTACAACCTACAACCTACAACCTACAAAACAGTATAATTTATACTCATTAAAACGACAAGTCTATCTGATATATACTGAATAGCACTTAATTATACCTCTTATTTGTTAGTATAAAAACTCCGCTACAAGACTTCTGCGATCTGATCTGTCCGCCCAAACTATACAAACATCTAGGTCCAAGAAACAACTAAGCGATATTTCTCAAATAACTCTAAATTAGTCAAATAAACTGCTTCACTTCTTATTCATAATAAAAGTTCGATGAGATAGGTTTTAACAGCAAAAAAGTTTTTTATGCATATTTTTATATATACGTCAACACTCTATGATCTTGACAGGTCATAACTAGACATGTAAGTTGATGTCGGTGGGGCTTTTCGTTTGGTTGGGTCTTTCGATCTGGTGGTGATAATGTCATTTCGACCGAATCCGCCTTCAGTGGGTGAGTGGAGAAATTTATGCGAATAGATCCCCGGGCCATGGCTATCGCCTGCCCGAGGATGACATAAATTGTCATTCCTGCGCAGGCAGGAATCCCTTTGTTAGAAAGTTCCTTTAATCCACTGAGACAAACTCGGGATGACAATCTGTATTAGATTCAATCAAAAACAACTATTATGAAAAAAAGCCTTATCTTTTCTTTTAGCCTCATAGGGCAGATCGGATTTGCCACTGCCACGCCGCTAGTATTATTCGGCATAGCTGGAAGATATTTTGACAGAAAACTTGGAACTGCCCCTTGGCTTTTTTTGGTTGGATTGGCTATCGCCACTATCCAAATCTTTTTTTACATCAAAAGCATAGTCAGAAAAGCCAATGATAATATTAAAGAGTTGTAGTAAAAATTGATATTCAGTAGAAACCCAGTAGTTATACAGTGGTTTATCAATAGTTCATAGTAAAAACTACTGGATAACAAACGAGTTACTACCGGTTTACTACTGTATTAACTATCGTAATTTATGGAAATATCATTAGCTGCAGAAAAAATTGCCCATATCGGTAGCATGCCGATAACTAACTCTATGGTCATGACTTGGATCGCCGGACTGCTTTTGATTTTTCTGTCATTTCTAGCCACTCGTAAACTTAAAATTGTGCCTAAAGGCGTTCAAAATGTTTTTGAATATGTAGTAGAATTTCTTTTCAATACAATAAACGATGTAATTGGCAATAAAAAACAATCCAGAAAATATTTTCCATTACTCGCCACCATCTTTATCTTTGTATTATTTAATAATTGGCTCGGCTTAATCCCTGGAGTAGGCACTATCGGATTTCATGAAATTCACCATGGTAAAGAAGTGTTTGTACCAATTTTGCGCAGCGGTAATGCCGATTTGAATATGACTTTTGCTTTGGCGGTTGTAACAATTATTGCCGTACAATTTTTTGGCATTATGGCAGTCGGATTTAAAAAATATTCCAGCAAATTTTTCAACTTTTCCAATCCCATTTATACTTTTGTCGGCGCTTTAGAATTAGTTTCTGAAATATCTAGAATTATCTCTTTTGCCTTTCGTCTATTTGGCAACATCTTCGCCGGCGAAGTCTTGCTAACCGTAATTGCCATGATTATTCCATATTTAGTACCATTGCCGTTTTTTGGATTAGAATTATTTGTTGGTGCCATTCAAGCTTTGGTATTTACTATGCTTGCTTTGGTATTTATTAAAATGGCCATCACCACCCACGACGAAGCACATTAGAAAAATACAGAAAAACCAAGAAACTAAAGAGCAAATAAATGGGAAATAAAAAAACAAGAACAGAAGAACCGAGAAACTAAAGAACAAAAAATATCTATGTTCTTAAGTTCTTCAGTTCTTAATTTCTTAAGTTAGATAATTTAGATAAAGGAGAATACATGAGTCCAGAAGCAATTTCATCTTTGGCAGCTGCAGCTGCCATCGCTATCGGAGCAATTGCCCCATCTATCGCCATTGGCTGGATCGGTTCTAAAGGTTTAGAAGCCATTGGCAGAAATCCTGAAGCAGCCGACAAAGTACAAAGTTCCATGATTTTGGCTATCGCTTTTGCCGAAGCTGTAGCTATCTATGCTTTAGTTGTAGCATTGATTGTAAAATTCGTCTAATTAATTGGTAGAAACCACACGGCCAAACACGGATATTAGCACGACTTTCCGTGTAAGTAACCGTGTTGAACCGTGTTGTTACTACTTATGGAGCAAAATATGGAAGCATTACATTCATTAGGTATAGACTGGAAATTATTTATCGCCCAAGTTATCAATTTTTTAGTCTTGCTTTTTATTTTAAGCAAAGTTCTTTATAAACCATTGCTTAATCTGTTTGATGAACGCGCTAAAAAAATTGAAAAAGGACTTAAAGATGCCAACACAGCCTCCGAGAACCGAACTAAAGCCGAAGAATATGCAGAAGAAATTCGCCAAAAAGCTTATATAGAATCAAACGAGATTTTAGCTAATGGTAAAAAAGAAGCCGAAGAGGAAGCAAAAAAAATCCTTGCTGATGCACAATCCGAAGCACAGAAAATCGTTGCCAGAGGTTCCGAAGAAGCATTGCGTATGAAGCAAGAACTTACCCGCCAAACCAAATCACAGATTTCTGAATTAATTTCTTTGTCGCTTGATAAAATTACTAACCGCAAAATTGATGCTGCTACCCGCGACAAATTAACTCGTGAAGCAGTAGGAGAGCTTGAGTAATGAAATTATCCGATAAAAATTTTGCTAAGATAATCGCAAAAGTTGCCACCAAAAACAGTGACAATCAAGCCATTGCTCAAGCTTTATGGACAGAGTTAAATCAGTCAAAAAAGCTGAAAGACCTTGATCATATTTGTGAATTAGCGGAGGATATTATAGCCTCCAGCCAAGGCTCTTTAATCGCCACAGTTTCTTCTGCTACCACACTTGCACCAGATCAGCTAGTCGAGATCACCAGAAATTTATCATCCAAATTCAATAAAAAAATCATTCTGAAACACAAGATTGACTCTAGCCTCGGCGCAGGTATAACTGTAGAAACTAATGGTAATATTTACGATATTAGTCTTAAAAACAAGATACAGAGATTAAAACAGGTAATTAATAGTTAATTTAATATTTAAACATTAATTTTAATTTCAAATCTTACATTTTAAATTGAAAAATATTGGAGCATAGATGAAAACTGACATTATTGAAGAGATCAAAAAAGAAATTTTAAATTTTAATGCCGAGATGAAAGAGCAAGAATTGGGTATAGTTTCAGAGATTGGCGACGGTATCGCTCGTATATACGGCCTTAAGAATGCTCAAAGCGGTGAGCTAATTGAGATCACTACAAAAAACGGTACAGTTAATGCAATGGTGCTTAATCTTGAAGAATCCTCAATTGGTGCTATTGTTATGGGCAGTTATGAATCAATCAAAGCTGGCGATAAAGTCGTCTGCACCGGTCGCATTGCTTCGATATCAGTCAGCGACGAAATTGTCGGACGAGCTGTCAACCCACTTGGCGAGCCACTAGACAGCAAACCAGTTATCGTAAACGGCAAAGAGATGCCGATAGAGAAAATTGCTCCAGGTGTTATTACCCGTCAAGGAGTGTCACAACCATTACAAACTGGTATCAAAGCTATTGATGCTCTTATTCCCATCGGTCGCGGTCAACGCGAATTAATAATTGGCGATCGCGGCACAGGTAAAACTGCTATTGCCATAGACACCATTATCAACCAAAAAGACTTACCGGAAAAAGACAGACCGATTTGTATTTATGTAGCTATTGGTCAAAAAGAATCAAAAGTTGCTAAACTTATGGCCACCCTAGAAAAACATGGCGCCATGGATTACACCACAATTGTAGTAGCAGGTGCTTCTGATCCAGCCCCACTTTCCTATATTGCTCCATATTCTGGCTGTGCTATTGCTGAATATTTTATGGATAAAGGCAAAGATTGTTTGATTATATACGACGACTTAACCAAACACGCTTGGGCATATCGTCAAGTTTCTCTATTACTACGTCGCCCGCCAGGCCGTGAAGCTTATCCAGGAGATGTTTTTTATCTTCACTCTCGCTTATTGGAAAGATCGGCTAGACTCAATAAAGATTTTGGTGGTGGTTCTATTACTGCTTTGCCAATTATTGAGACTCAAGCAGGTGATGTTTCAGCCTATATTCCCACCAATGTCATCTCAATTACCGATGGCCAAATCTTTCTAGAATCAGACTTATTCTACCAAGGCATTCGTCCAGCTTTAAATACTGGCATTTCTGTTTCCCGTGTTGGTGGTGCCGCTCAGATCAAAGCTATGAAAAAAGTTGCCGGAAAATTAAAATTACAGATGGCACAATTTCGTGAATTGGCTGCTTTCGCCCAATTCGCTTCAGATTTAGATGCTGAAACTAAGAAGCAGATCGAGCTAGGCAAACGCATTACCGAGGTAATGAAACAGTCACAATACACTCCAATGCCAGTAGAAGAGCAAGTAATCTCACTTTATGCCGTCAATAATGGCTTTTTCAACGCATATGAGGTATCTGAAATTAAAAATATTGAAGCTGAAATTATCAATAAAGCTAAAGTCGGAATCAAGGAAGTTTTAGAAAATATTAGAAAATCAGGCGAAATTTCTGAATCTGACGAGAAAAAGTTACAAACTTTCTTGGAAAAAAATACCAAAAAGATCGAGGAAGACGTTTCAGATACTAAGCCGTCAGAATCAGGCCAGCAAGAAACCGAAAACTCAATGAAAGATAACGATATTGAAGCAACCGAAGAGACCGCAATTGACGCAAGCGAAGAATCAGTGGAAGAAGAGCAAACAGAAGAAACACCCAGTATTAACAAACCAACCAAAAGCAAGAAAAAGAAAAAGAAACGATAATATGTTCGATTCCATAATTTTTATTTTTGATTTTTAATTTTTTATTTCTCAACATGCCTAGCACACAAGAATTTAGAAGAAGAATAAAATCTGTAAACTCCATACGTCAAATTACTCGCGCCATGGAGATGGTTTCAAGTGTAAAAATGCAAAAAGCACAAAAAGCCATGCGAAACGCTCGCGCATATATCCAAACTTCGTGGAATGTTTTGGAATACCTAGCCAAAAACACTTCACCAGATAGGCACCCATTGCTTAACAAGCGCGAGATAAAAAAAACCGGACTCATTACTATTACTTCAGACAGAGGATTATGCGGTAGTTACACTACAAATATCGTCAATAAAACCAAATCTTTTATTGCAGAAGAAAATACTAGCCTAGTTACCTACACTGTTGGTGATTTGGATCTGGTAGCAATAGGTAATAAGGGTGTCCCTTACCTAACTCAATCATCAAAAGCTACTCTACTGGCTCAATTCAGTGGTTTTGACAATGAAATAGCTTTTGAAGATATCTTGCCAATTTCAAAATTACTTATAGATGGTTACCTAAACGCCGCTTACGATCAAGTAGTTATTGCTTACTCTCATTTTGAATCATCACTAAAACAAACACCTGTTATTAAAAAAATTTTGCCGATTACCTCAGAACATATTGATATTCCAGAATTATGGCAGAAAATTAGCCCAGAATATATTGACACCGAATTTATTTATGAGCCCAATCCAGACAAAATTCTCGATACCATATTAATTCAATTTATTCGCATGCAAATATATGGCGCTATCTTAGAAGCTAATGCTTCAGAACATTCAGCTAGAATGGTGGCCATGAAAAACGCTTCAGATAACGCCAAAGACTTAATTGGTGATTTGACCCTTACCTACAACACTATTAGACAGGATAATATTACTCGTGAAATCGCCGAAATATCTGGTGCCGCTGAAGCAATGAGCTAGATTATATAAAATATTAAATATCAGATATCAGATATCATTTAATTTTCAGGGGGCAAAATGATCAATCTGCAAGAAAGAACATTAAAATTTAGCAATGAAATTATTAAACTATGTAAATTAGTGAAAACCGATATTGTTTCAAAACGAATAGTAGACCAGCTCGTCAGATCGGGTACAAGCATTGGTGCGAATTACATGGAAGCAGTTAACGGATCTTCGAGAAAAGATTTCAAGAATAAAATATTTATATGTAAAAAAGAATCCCGGGAAACAAAATACTGATTAGAATTGCTTAGAGAATCATCACCCGATTATTCAGAAATGATTTTGCCATTAGCACAAGAATGTCACGAATTTAACTTGATATTTCAAAAAACCATAACCACTTTACAAGCTAATTCATTGAAATAAATGATAATTGATAATTAATTGATATATGATATTTGAAAATTGATAAATTTTTAGGAGTTACATGAATAACGGAAAAATTACCCAAATTATCGGAGCGGTTATAGACGTAGAATTTGCCGATGAACTGCCCGAAATTTATACTGCGTTGGAAATAATGCACAAAGACAAACGCATTGTACTTGAGGTAGAGCAACATCTATCCAAAGATACCGTGCGCTGTGTTGCTATGGATTCGACCGATGGCTTAAAACGCGGTATGGAGGTCATCAATACTGGCAATCCGATTATGGTACCAGTCGGAGAAACCTCTCTCGGTCGTATGATGAGCGTAATTGGAGAAGCTATCGACGGTAAAGGTGATATAGAAGTTAAAGAAAAATATCCGATTCATCGCCCTGCACCTGATTTTTCTGATCAAAACACTGAGACCAAAATTTTTGAAACAGGTATCAAGGTTATTGATCTAATCGCGCCAATCACGCTTGGTGGTAAAGTCGGCTTGTTCGGCGGTGCTGGTGTAGGAAAAACTGTGTTAATTACCGAGCTGATCCGAAACATTGCTACCGAGCACGGCGGATATTCTGTTTTTGCCGGAGTAGGCGAGAGAACCAGAGAAGGTAATGATCTTTATAACGAAATGAAAGAATCCGGCGTATTAGAAAAAACCGCATTAGTCTTTGGACAAATGAACGAACCTCCTGGGGCTAGAATGAGAGTAGCGCTTACAGGTCTTGCTCAGGCCGAATATTTCCGCGATCAAGGCAAAGACACCTTACTTTTTGTCGATAACATTTTCAGATTTACTCAGGCTGGAAGCGAGGTATCCACTTTGCTCGGTCGTATGCCATCTGCCGTAGGTTATCAGCCAACACTTGCTACCGAGATGGGTGCTTTACAAGAACGTATTACCTCCACTAAGAAAGGTTCTATTACTTCGGTACAAGCTGTATATGTACCGGCAGACGATCTTACTGATCCTGCTCCAGCCACTACTTTTGCTCATTTGGATTCAACTATAGTACTTGAAAGATCATTGGCCGAGCTTGGAATATACCCTGCGGTTGATCCTCTTGCCTCGACTTCGACTATTCTTGATCCAAATATAGTCGGCGAAGAGCATTACAACATTGCCCGTGAGATACAGAGACTACTACAGCGCTACAAAGATTTGCAGGATATTATTGCCATTCTTGGTATGGAAGAATTATCAGACGATGATAAGCAAACCGTATCCCGCGCTCGCAAGATTCAAAGATTTTTATCACAACCTTTTCATGTCGCTGAGGTATTCTCCGGTATTAAAGGCGAGTATGTGTCATTAAAAGATACTATAGCCGGCTTTAAAGCTATCATCGAAGGCAAATATGATTCCGTCCCCGAACAAGAATTTTATATGAAAGGCGGTATAGAACAAATAAAAAATTCCTAATTTTTTAATTTCCAATTTCCAATGAAATGACTAATTCCAATCAAAAAATATGACTTGGAAGAAAGAAGTGCAAAATTTGCTGAAAATGTTTTAGACTTGATAAAAACTATTTCACGAAATGATGTAAATTCAATAATTATTATCCAGTTAGTAAAAGCTGCAACCTCAATCGGAACAAATTATTGCGAAGCTGACTGCGCTGAATCCAAAAAAGATTTTGAGCATAAAATATCAATTTGCAAAAAAGAAGCAAAAGAAATCGGACATTGGCTTAGAATGTTAGTGAGAACAAACCCCGATAAGGAAGATGAGATAATAAAATTATCTCAAAAAGCAAAGGAATTGTGCCTAATATTTATTGCCATCATTAAAAAGTCGAAAATCAATATTTAGGCATTTGAAATTTCATTTGATATTAGTAATTGGATATTTGAAATTCTACTATGAGTAATTTTACATTAAAACTTATAACTCCTGTCGGCGTTACTTATGAAGGCAATGTCGTTGAGGCTTCCATACCGACTCCGAACGGTCAGATTTCGATTCTCACAGGGCATATGCCGCTAATGACATTGGTTTCACCTGGTGAAATCAAGCTAAAGACAGGTAACAAAGAGCATTATCTAGCCACCGAAGGCGGAGTGGCATATATTGCCAATAATTTGCTAAAGATATTAGCTGATACTGCCGAATTAGCTGATTCGCTTGATGAAGTAAAAATTCAAGAAGCCAAAGAACGAGCTCAAAAAATACTGGCCAATATTACCGACGAAGTCGAATTTGCCAATATGGAAGCTCACTTAGAGAAACAATTAGCCAAACTAAGCTTCCTGAAACGCCGCAAGCACAAACGCTAAAAAGGTGAATTGTTGGTTATTAATTATTAGGCATTATTTGAATGTCAAATTAATCAATCACTATTAATAAAAAGTAAAAAATATCAGATATCAGAGATCAATTAGGTAACAGATATTAAAGATCAATATTCAACAGAATTATAAATATAGAATAAAGATATAAATAGTCATTCTGAGGAACCGAAGAATCTTCCTATAATTTTTAAAAAAAAGAAAATAAATATGAAGATCCTTCGGTAAGGCACCTCAGGATGACGATCTATTGTAGCTAATCGCCAGTCACCGCTTACTATTCACCACATACTACTATCTGCTGACTGAATCCTGTGTTCTGAATCCTCCCGCATTTTACCTTTATCTTTTATCGTTTTACGCCTATCATCTATCGTTTTAACAATTGAATAACTACTGAGTTACTATTGAATTCCCCGTTTATCCTTTTTCTTTTATCTTCTACCGTCTTACGTTTATCATCTATCATTTTACTTTTATCGCCCCTACAAAAACTTAAAGCTCTCAACAATCGTATCGATTTCGGCGTCATGAGTACCGGAAGCATCGGTATTTACCCAGTAGATATTGTAGCAATAATTACCTTTATTGATATGAATTCCGCTGGTATAATTTCCTCCCATTACATTTGTGGCATCAGTTACTGTCGTCTTCCAGCCTTTGATCCCAAGAAATGTGGTATCTTCAATTTTGATTCCTTCACCTTTAAGTTGGCTTAGACCGCATTGATCATCGCTCACAGTTATATCAATATAACCGAATATTGGGTCTGCATCCATTAATATCGCATTATCTCCAAGCTTCTCTTTGTCCACCCAGACGATTTTGCCTTCTTGGGGAACTCTTGCATTGTTTTGTCCATCCCAAAGCCAGTCGACCAGTGAATAGGAGCTGGGATATTCAAAGCTATAACCATACTTAGTGCTAGTGTATGTACCTGTCTTTGTCGCGTTGACATCATCTTCAATTTGATTAGATTCAGAATCATAAACTGCAATTTGATCTGTTAAATCATTTACTTGCTTTGTAAGCTCGCTAATCTCACTTTGTTTATCTTCTATCTGCTTTTCTTTTTGTTGGTTTAGATAATTGTAGCCAGCAAAAATACCGACACTCATAATAATTACTGTGAGAATAACAGTCACTATTGTTGATATGCTCCATTTCATAATGCTCCTTTTATATTAATCATAAAAGTAAATAATAAATGGAAACTATTTTAACAGCATTATTGTCTTTTGGTTTTGCAAACTATTGATACCAAACTAAAAGTGTTACAGGCATTGGTGAAAGCATTGTTAGATGTTAAAGCGATCAGCGACAAAAGATTCTTTCAGCTCTCGGAGAGATTAATCGATAATCCGAGCCCCAATATTTGGACAATTTCTTTTATTCTAAGAAAGACTTGCGGTAGAGGTTGTTAATAAATTATGTATGTAATTATCAGGCGATATATTATGGAGACTAGAGTGTCTCCTTTTTTGATTGTAGTAGTTAATCTGTTGTTTGACCAGCTCTGTAAGTTCCCGTTCGGTTTGAGCTTCATGGAATATCTGCCTGTTCTCTGTTTTAAATCTGCCCCAGAAGCTCTCCATTTCAGGGTTATCGGTCGGAGTGGCAACTCTGGAGTAGGAGAGGGTAAAGTTATCTTTTAGCAGCTGATCTACATAAGTATAGCTGGTATAGACACTACCTTGATCCTGATGCAAGATAATCTTCGCTAACTTTGATTTGAGCTTTTTAAGCTCTTGTTTTAAGGTTACTTTAGCCATGTTGTATGCTCTTATGGCTAGATCAGTATCGGCATGGTGAGATAAGGCATAGCCTAATACTTTCTTAGTCTTATGATCAAGGTAAACTGCCAAGTGAAGCTTACCTTGAGCATAAGTTATCTCTGTCATGTCGGTATAAATCAAACCGAAGGGTAGGATGGTCTTTTTGATATTCAGTATTAAGTTAGCCTTATCTTTAAGGAAATCTAAGATTTTGGTGATACCACTCTGCTCCGGTTTCTTAATACTCCGTTTTAATGATAAACCCCAGATAAGCAGTAGCTTCTTTAATGGCTTATGGTTTAAGATGACCCCATATTCATCTCTTAATTCTGTAACAATACGGCGGTAACCATAAGCTGGATTGTTATCTATGATCTCTTTGATAGTTTGTTTAAGGTGCAGGTATTTAGATTCGAACTTATCTTCGGGGCTTCTGGTGTTGATATTGGCATAGAAGGTGCTCTTGGCTAGGTCTAAGGCTCTGCAGCAGGTGGTGATACCATCATGTTGGAATTTCTTAACTATGGTCACCTTATCAGCTATT
>CAYMCH010000015.1:0-8885 GCA_964389035.1 uncultured Candidatus Saccharibacteria bacterium
TTACTGTTTAAATATTTGATATTAATTTTTTGATATTGTTTCGGATTTCGATATTTGGATTTCGGATTTATAAGGTGTAGATTCTCCTGCCTACCCCCTGCCTGCCGGCGAGGCAGGGCAAGGCAGGTCGGTTCCTCAGAATGACAATTTGTTTGAATATTGAAAATTTTAAATTGTAAATTAACTACTCGCTACTTACTACTACCTACTATCTGTATTCCGAATCCTTAATTCGTAATTCTACTGATTATTGATCATTGGATATTCTGTATGTTATCTATTACTTAATTGATATTTGATATATTTTACCTTCTAATAAGCTAATAAACTACTACCTAAAACCTAGCCCCTCCTATCCTCTTGCTACAAACACCGCATCAACCTTCTTAGCTCCATTATCTATGAGCACTTTTGCACACTCATTTAAGGTTGTTCCCGTTGTAGCCACATCGTCTATAAGAATAATTTTTCTATTATTTATCAAATCTTTATCTCTACAAATAATGGCATTTTTAATATTAGCTATTCTTTCCTCTCTAGAAAGACCAACTTGGCTCCTCGTATTCTTAATACGAGATAATGCCAGTCCGCCTGATACTCCAAGATTTTCCGAGATTTTTCTAGCTATAATTTCTGACTGATTGAAACCTCTCCTCGCCATTTTTTGTCTAGACAAAGGCACAGGAACAATGATATTATCTTGATATTTTATGTTTTCTTTTATCGCATATGTTAGCATCTCAGCAAATGTCTCAGATAGTTCGATTATTCCGTCATATTTGTAGGCATGAATCAAATCCTTGAGTCTTTTGTCATTATAATGCCCTACCCACAAAGCACTTGATATTTTGCTTTTATTTTTAATTTTACATTTTTGGCATATTTTTCCCGAATTGCTCAGTTTTCCACAATACAAACAAGTTCTAGTCTTTACAATTTCAATTTTAGTAAAACACCCCATGCAAACCATATCGCCATATTTTCCGCACAACACACACATTTTAGGATACAAGAGATCATAAGTAAATAATTTAATTTTATTTAGATATTTTTTCGCTTCCAGCTTAATCATTGATCCCCTTATTAGTTAATACTAATTAAATAATATCTGATATTTATCTGTAAAAAAATATTGACCTGTTGGAAAAGTCGGAATATAATAAATATTGAGAGGAGGGGCATAAATGGAAGATGAACACAAACACGCTGAAGATGACAACGAGGGTCAGCTAGCAATTGATGTATATCAAGATGACCACAATATTTATCTCGTTGCTCCCATAGCTGGTGTAAAAGCCAGTGATGTTTCTATTTCTATTACAGATGAAATAATCACCATTAGAGGCGAGAGAACTCCAGGTCATGACATACCAGAAGATAAGCATTTAATGAAAGAGTGCTATTGGGGAAGTTTCTCGCGTTCTTATGTGGTACCTATTGCGACTAATTCAGATAATGCTAAAGCCATTTTAGAAGATGGCTTGCTAAAAATAATTGTACCGAAAGACGAAAAGGTAAAAACCAAATTTATCTCAATAGAAGAAAAAAAACCGAGCAAGACGTAGTGCAAGTGGAAAGTCTGAATTACGAATGATGAATAATGAATTATGATATTAATTGTCATTCTGAGGAACCAAAGAATCTAAAGAATAATTATCGCAAACATACATGAAAAGATCCTTCGGTAAAACACCTTAAGGACGACAGACTATTATAACCGACCACCATTCGGTACTTACCACTCGCTACTATCTACTTACTACTTTGCTATTTTACGCCAACCATTTATATAAGGAAAAAATATGAAGATTCGCAAAGCTGTGATACCTGCTGCTGGTTTTGGAACGCGTTTTCTGCCAGCTTCAAAAGCTATGCCTAAAGAGATGCTACCAATTGTTGACAAACCGGTAATTCAATATGTTGTCGAGGAACTTGTAGAAGCAGGCATTACCGATATTTTTATTGTTACTGGTTACCACAAAAGAAGTATCGAAGACCATTTTGATACACCTAGTGCCGATCTTATAGTAAATTTAGAAAATGGCCAAAAACATGAGCTAAAAAAAGAAGTAGAAAAAATCGGCAATATGGCTAATTTTGTTTATCTGCGTCAAAAAGGTCCTTATGGCAATGGTACCCCTTTACTTAATGTACGCCACTTCTTAGCCGATGAACCTTTCCTTTATCTCTGGGCAGATGATTTTATTCAAGCTTCACCCGTATCCAGAACCAAACAGCTTATTGAAGTGTATGAGAAATATGGCTGTAGTGTTTTAAGCGGAATCAGAGCTACAAAAGATGCCGACTACAAACGATATGGTTTTGTCGGCGGTACAGAAATCGAAGACGGTGTTATAGATATGAAAGAGGTGATCGAAAAACCCGGCAAAGCCAAAGCCCCGTCGGATTTGGCAAATGTTTCCGGCTTTTTGCTCACGCCTGATATATTTGATTATCTCGACCAAGTATTAAAAAATCTCAAACCGGGACAAGAATTATATTATAATGATATGATGAAATTGATGCTGGCAGACGGTAAAAGAATTTTAACCAAAGAAATCAAAAATGGTAAATATTATGACTGCGGCAACATCTTGGAATACCTAAAAACCAATGTTGAACTTGCTCTTAAACGGCCCGATATCAACGGCGAATTTAAAAAATATCTAGAAGAAATTGTTAAACAATCTGATTAGTTATATATACTTGAATATTTAAACGGAGAGACTACACAAATTCTTGTGTTGGTTGGGGATAAATATGAATATTCTTAAAAAAACATTTTATGTGCTGACAATATTATCTTTGGCCACATTATTTTCAGGTTGTTCGTCAAAGCAAAAAACAGAAACAACCAAAAAAGTTTTTACTATTTGGTCTTTTGAAGATGAAGATATTTGGAAACCGATTATTACTCAAATGGGAAAAAAGGAATTAAAAGGGTATGAGATAAAATACATCAAAAAAACCCTAACTGACACCTACGAAAACGACGCCCTAAACTCCATTATGACCGGAGAAGGCCCCGATATCTGGGCTATACCAAACAGCTGGGTCTACCGACACAAAGACAAATTGGTTGCTATGCCTGATGCTCTCATAAAATCTACTAAAATGGATATTGATGCTAAATTTGTACCTACTGTGAAAGAATCATGTTATTTTGATAACAAACTATACGGACTCTCCCCTACTGTTGATACCATGATGCTTTACTATAACCAAAAACTTTTCGAAGAAGCAAATTCTGATTTCAGAGCAGCCAACAAAGTTAACTATCTTGAAAGCAAAGAAATACAGGAAGCAAAGACTCAGCTATTGCAACAAACAAATAAATTATTATCTAACCCTCCCAATACTTGGAACGACATGGTCCGGATAAATAAATTGATCACTAAAAAAAACGGTAATGACATAACTCGCTCAGGTATTTCTCTTGGAGATCCATCAAATGTTCGCTATAGTACAGACATTGTCTATGCCCTCATGATGCAAAATGGCACAAAGTTACTATCCGATGACCTTAAGCTGGCAACATTGAATCTGCCTCAAAACACAGCTGCTAGCAGTAATGACTATCCAGCCAAAAGAGCTTTAGAGTTTTTTACAAGCTTTAGCGACCCCAGCTCAGAAAATTATTCATGGAATGCCACCATGCCTAAAAATTTGGATTCTTTTGGTGATGGCAAAACTGCAATGATAATAGCCCCAGGTTCAGCCGCAAATTATTTTAATCAAAAATTTCCTAGTCTGCAATACAGAACGGCTCCTTTTCCACAGATCGGTACAAACAATGAAGAAGTTACCGATTACGGTGTATTCACCGCTTTTGTTACCCCCAAACTATCTCCTACTAGAGATATCGCGTGGTCAATAATATATAAGATATCATCCGGAGAATATAGCTTTGATACTTCAATCAAGTTGGGCTCCTCATTGAAAAAATATTCTGACCCAATAACAGTAAAAGACCGTGGGGGCGCATCACCTCTAAACTTTCAAAGTCAAACAGCTCACACTTGGATAAAAGGTAGGTATCCTGTAGAGACAGACAATTATTTAGCCTCCGCTATCTCAGAGGTTGCAAACAAAAAACAGACCCCCCAAGCAGCTCTTGACGCTGCAGCCGTATCCATTACTGACTTGTTAAAAAAAGAAACTTGGTAGAGTATATTTAATAATAAAATTTGCCCGTTTGTCATTGCGCCCTGCCTGCCGGTCTTCGACTCCGAGGTAGCTTAAGCCTCGAGGAGTAGGCAAGAGGAACAAAGTGACCGAAGGAAACCCTGTGGGCAATCTGTATAAATTATTAACACAGAGAACACAATCCCATGCTTAGAATCATAGAGTACTGTTTGGCGACAGATATTAAAACAGGCGTAAAAGTTGGAACAAGAGAAACTTTTAGCGGTTACGTGGATTACATCGAGTCTATTTATGTATTTGCTATGGAGATAGGTGTTTCATTAGTAGCTTTAATGATTATCTATGCAGGATTTAAATATGTTACTTCACAGGGTAATCCGAGCGCTATTAATGAAGCCAAAGATATCATCATAGGCGCGCTTAGTGGTTTTGCAATGCTAGTTTTAATTTATTTTATTCTTGAAATTTTAAATTTACCAAAACATTGATGCTGAGAAAATTCAAGCAAATTAAATTCGTATCAAAAGCAATGATTACAACCTCATTGCTATTGTTGTTGCTAAATGTCTCATTTGCTTTTTTATTTCAAAACCGCATTCAGGCAGATGAGAGTACAGAAAAACTTACATACTCAATAGATGCCGGTAAAGTTTATATTGGAGACCCAGGGGATAGCAATATCACCAAATGCAAAAATGAAGAGAGTGAATGCAAGTATGTTCACAAAGTTGAAGAACAATGCCTTCTAGGCAACGAATGTTATTACATGGAAATCCAAGGTCGTTATCCAGATGCAACAATCCGGCCAACCCCATCGCCAGAATGGCTTTTGCTCGGTATCGCTTATGATAGAGCCCACAATAGGAATGATCAAGAAAGTATAAATTTTATAGATACATATAAGGCCAATTATGCAAAAAGTGCCTTCGAGATATCAAAGGAAGTAAACTTCGATTACTTCTATAACAATAAAACAATTTATATCACCCTTCCGGATTTTTTCAATGATTATTACGACGGCCCAGACACGTACGATGAGCCATATTTTAGTGTATATAAAGAAAATAATGTGCAAACTGCCAAAATCACTTTCTCTGATTATTACGAGAATCCCAGCGAAGACTCTCAGTGGTTAAAAGCAGTCAAATATTTACATACTAGATATATTCTTTTTTGGCGTGACAGGGGAATAACCGAATTATCTGGAAATAAAGACAACCCCCAAGAGTGGAAGCTAAAAGAATACTTAATCTACTATGAACAAATATATCTCACTCAATGCGGCAGTGGCAACGATTCCAACAATATAATAACTTTCACAGCACCGGAAGAAATCCAGCTCAAAGAAACAGATGTCACCGTTTCACCTAAAGCAGATAAATATACATTTTCGGTGAAAATTAACACCGAGAATTTTAGTGAACCAATCAACGGATATAAAACTAAAATATTTGTAAAGCCGGCTATTCGTAGCGCCGAAAACAAATATATTATATTACCTTTCACTGATACTGATATTTCTTTCACATGGCAAGATATTTTTGATAAACCATATCAAATTACAAATGACGGTGCTACTACACCTTTTACACCAACAACTAGTGAAGATATAAAAATTTACAACAAACTCACCCCCCAACAATATCTCATTAAAGCCGTCACTTTCGACAACACTAGCGAGAAATCTTCATCTTCTCTCAAATTTAATACCGTTGATAGAAATATGATCTTTGATTATGTGGAAGAATCAGAAGAATCACGCACAGGCGAAATCTTGACTGGAGGATACATAGTTGTTGGGCCAAGAGACGATAAAACTGTCGCTTATAATGGCGAAACAGTCACTATAGATATCAAAGTTCAGAACAATCTCGGATCGCCAATCGAAAAAAGAGTTTCAAAAATTGCTGCCTATATCTGCCAAGGTAGAAAAGAGGAGGTTGAAAGTGGAATATCAGATACTTGCACTTATATTGATAATACTGGAGGCACAAACACAGAAGAAGGTGCTGTTAAAGCTAGATTCAAAGAAGTGGGCAAAACGGGCGATCCAAATCGTACATACAATGATTTTAAATTCGACAACAGCGGCTTGGCAAAATTATCATTCCCATGGGATACTTCCGGAAGCTCTATCGGAGATCATGCCGTTATGGTAAAAACCTATCTAGATGGTGCAGATGGGGCATATATGCCAAATTCCAAAAGAGCCGCTACCATCAAAGTAAGTAATACTACTCAACCTGCGGTATTTAGAAAATCAGGTATTTCTGGTGTGGGTTCTGGTGGTGTTGCTACAAGCAACGACGGTGACTCCTTAGATACAAGGAGCAGAGCCTCGGAAAATCAATATGGTTCAAAGATAAGATATACTAAGCAACTTGTTGGGGTTATTGAGAAATATGCATATCTCTTTATTGGCGCTTTAGCAATTATTGCAATAATAATAGGAGGAATTCAATTCATATCATCTGCCGGCAATCCTGACAACGCTGTTAAAGGCAAAAAAACTGTAATGTACGGCGTTATCGGAATAATAATTGCTGTGTTAGCTTTTGTTATCGAAAACTCTGTAATAGATATTATTAACACTCTAAATAAATGAAAAAAAATATCATTGATATCGCGCAAGCTGTGGATTTTGACAAAATTAAACTACCAAATTGGGTAACTGGTAAAGTAGGAGATACAGACCCTAACAATGATCCAACTAAGTTTGATCTGGGTAGAGTCAGTGCTTTGGTTGCCGATTTCACAAAAATTGCATTTGATATTATTATAATAATTGGTGTATTATTTATATTGTATTCATCGTTTCTTTATGTTACATCATACGGCGACGAATCAAAGGTAGAGACCGCCAAAAAAACTCTGCTATGGTCGATAGTTGGCACCATAGTCGCATTCCTAGCTAATGCACTTGTAGATGTAATTAATACAATGCTAGCTAAGCCGTTATAACCCAATTGACAAATGTTTTAACAAAATTATATAATTATTGTAATATTATTAAATTTAATTTAAAAACTAATTTTTTAGGAGGGTAGATATGAATTTGATTGAAAAAACGTTTGCTCAGACATGGGATTTTTTAGCTCCCGATGATACTCCCGGCGCAACTGACTGGCAAACTATCGTTTCTAATGTTATTAATCTGATAATAATGATTGCGGGAGCAGCAGCCATTATTTATTTAATTTATTCAGGAATCTTATACATCACTGCTGCAGGAAACCCGGACGCTGCCAAGAAGGGACAACAAGGTATTATCAATGCGGTTATAGGTATAGTGATAATTACCCTTGTATATTTTATTGCTCACGCCGCTGTATCCATCGGAGGAAACATAGACACTGTTTAATCAACAATTAAATTAAAAATTTTATTGATATCAGTTGTTTTTGTTTTGATTAATACTTAGGTAATAATATTTAAAGCCGTTTTATCTTAAGATTGAACATCTTAATAATAAGCGGCTTTTTTGTTTATTCCTATCTTCACAGGAATGACAAGCCGATTTGACATTTCATTAGGTATTCGTAATTAGGATTTTGTCATTCTTTTCGCTAATTTTGTAGTTTCTTCCTTTTCTCCGCGTCTATTATGCGTTTCTCTGTATCGTTACTTTCCACTTTATAAACTTTCAACTTTTAAACTTGTACTTATTCCTTAGTCACGCGCCAAACCTCTTCAATATTTGTTAGACCTTGTAACACTTTTATCAGGCCATCTTGTTCCATAGTAATCATGCCTTGCTCGCGTGCGACTTTTTCGAACTCGCTAACGCCTTCCATCTTTCTTATCAGCAATTCTATCTGTTCGTTTGGAGTAAGTACTTCAATTACTGCTAATCTGCCAGAATATCCGGAATTGTGGCATTTATCGCAGCCTTTATTCTTTTTTAGTTCAACCGGCTGGTCTGTTAACATTTTAGCCAAATCGGCAGATATCAAACCTTTTATTGGTTCTAAACATTTCATTAACTCCAGCCAAACATCATTCTCAGGTGTATAGGTTTCTGAACACAACGGACATAATTTTCTAACTAGCCTCTGCGCCATAACTAGATTAATTGAGCCTGACATTAAAAATGGCTTTACACCTATATCGAGCAATCTGGTAAAAACGCTCGGAGCGGAATTGGCATGGACTGTAGACAACACCAGATGACCCGTTAAACCGGCTTGTATGGCTATTTCAGCCGTTTCTACGTCTCTAATCTCACCGACCATAATAATATCAGGATCTTGCCTTAGAGAGGCTCTTAGACCGTCGGCAAAGTTATAGCCGTTCTCTTTATCAATCTGGCTTTGTTCTATACCGGCTATCTTGTATTCCACAGGATCTTCCAGTGTAATTATCTTTCTTTCCGGAGTGTTCAATTCGGTTAGAATCGCATACAATGTCGAAGTTTTGCCAGAACCAGTCGGGCCAGATGTCATAATCACACCATGCGGTCTAGACATGGCAGCTCTAATAATAGTTAGCGCTTCAGCACGCAAGCCCAGTGATTCCAAAGTTGTTTTTTCTTGATTCTGGCGTAGCAAACGCATCACCACTGTCTCACCGGCGGATGATGGCATCAGCGATATACGAATATCAACATTTTCACTTGATGTTTTAAACGACATCCTGCCATCTTGCGGTTTATCAGCTAAATCCATACGCAAACTGGCCAAATATTTGATTCTCGATACCAGGCTCTCAAATTGAGCTATGGGCAAATGGACCACATCTTG
>CAYMCH010000015.1:8985-17097 GCA_964389035.1 uncultured Candidatus Saccharibacteria bacterium
CTGGATTTAGATATGAGCACTGATTTAAAAGATATTTTTGTTTTTTGGCTTATATCGGCTAAATATTTTTTCATCTCAGCATCGTTTGGGTTGACCATGCCGATTTTTATATCTGAAGCAATTTTTAAGTAAGGAATAATTTGATATTGCATAGCAAATTCAGCCGGAATGATTGCCAAAATTTCAAAAGCGATAGGATAATTTGATAAGTTAATATAAGGAATCCCAATCTTTTGAGCCAGATCTTGAGTGTACTTTTCTTCTTGTGCGCGATTTAGCGCAAATATTCTGTCATTTATATTCGTCATAATTTTACCTAATATAATTATAGCGGATTTGCCCAAATAGACAAAAAAGATTCTAAATGATAATATTTTTGAGATGAAGAGGTCGCATAGAGGCCTAGTGCGCTTGTTTCGAAAACAAGTATAGCCGCAAGGTTATCGTGGGTTCGGTCCGCATGCGCAGGCCTTCGCCAGCATGCGCAGGCCGCCCCGCGTATGCTGGGGCGAATCCCTAACAATTATATTAATATGAATTATGTATATATTCTTAAAAGTCAATCTGATAATAAACTCTATATTGGTAAAACTGCCGACCTAAAAAGAAGGTATTCTGAGCATAATGCAGGGAAAGTTACTTCTACAAAAAATAGAAGACCATTAGTATTGTTATGCTATGAAGCTTATGCTTCATCAACAATCGCTGCGAAAAGAGAAAAATATTTAGAATCTTCCGACGGACATAAAGATATTTATAAAAGATTTGGAGAGGTCGCATAGAGGCCTAGTGCGCTTGTTTCGAAAACAAGTATAGCCGCAAGGTTATCGTGGGTTCGAATCCCACCCTCTCCGCCAATTATAAATGTTCCGTTAACCGGTCACCTGTCGTTAGAATTCAATAGAATCACGAATTATGGATAATGAATTATGAATTAAGGTAAAAAGATTATTAATTATCACTTGAAATTATTACTTCAAACTTACAACTTATAAATTATGTTCCATGCCCTATAACCTAGAACCTAAATAAGTAGATCCTTCGGTAAGACACCTCAGGATGACAGACTATTTAGCGAATCACTACTCACTATGTACTACTATCTACTTACTGTATTCAGAAACAATCGTCTAGCTATCGACTAGCCATTGAGTAACTATTGTATTACTACTGAATATCTACTAAATAACCATTAAATTACTTTTATCTTCTATCCTTTACCGTTTATCATTTTAACTACTCTCTACTATCTAATCTATTTCCACTTTATCCCCCACATCAACCATCATCCTCTTGCTCCAGCCAGCGTTCACTTCGAGTACTTTATCTACCGGAACATTTGGCCGATAAATTGCAAGATTATCATTACTAACTCCTTTCTGTACTTTGACGTTTTCGGTAATTTGCACAATGTGGTTCTGACTTATCCAAATTATATCTATTGAGAAATTCACGTCTTTCATCCAGAAAGAATAATTTTGAAATTGATCAAAAATAAAGAGCATTCCTTGGCCATCGCTCATCTTTTTATAGCCAGACAAACCGTCACGTTGCTTTGTTTTTGTATCCGCTACACAAACCAAAAGCTTATTACCATCAACAGTAATTTGCTTAGATGTACAATCCATTTTTTGGTAATTTAAATATACTAAAAAGATTGTGCTACAAATCGACATAATAATAAAAACCGCCCACACCTTTTTTAGGCGACTTGAAAACAGTTTATTAGAAGGCATTTTAGCTAATTAACTTTCTTGGGTTTAATTACCACTCTTCTCTCGCGTCCGCTCCCCATGCTTTCAGTTTCTATATCAGCAATATTAGTACAGGTAGTATGGATAATCATACGTTCGTAAGAGCTCATTGGTGGGAACACTTCTTCTACCCCTGTCACCAATACTTGATATGCTTTATCTTTTGCTTTTTTGGCAAGCATAGAAGCCTTTTTCTCTCTATAACCAGACACATCTAGCACCAAATCTTTATCCTGCCCTTCTAACTCATTTGAAAGTATTATCCGCATAATATGCTGGAGAGCATCCAGCACTTCCCCACCTCGACCAATTAGCAGAGCTGCATCATCAACTTGATACTTCACAATTATCGTATTGCCATCCATTACCACTATACTTTCACCATCAAAACCTAGCTTAGAAATCAAATCTTCGGAGCCTTTCTTGATGTTGATAATTTTATCTTCCATATTACTCCATATCTAAAAATAATCTTATGTCATCTGATTTTTAGCATATCAAAAAAAAGCTTTGTTTCAAAACAAACCTTTATGGAAAATTAAATATATATTAATTCAGATAATTTTTATATCTTTTCCAGAAAGAATGTTTTACCCTCAATAAAACCTTCTTTATTTGAACCGAATTCCATTTTCTTATAACCAACCCTATCTATAGAGATAATATCAGTAGACTTGTCGCTTTTTATCGCCACTCTGCCTTTATAATCTGTAACATAGGTTTGTTTTAGTTTACCATTTTCCGACATTACTCTTACCAAGGCTAAATCAACAGGAGATTTCTTATCTTTTTCTAACACATGAGAAAAATTCACTTCGCGATTTTCGATTATTAACTCTACAGCCCATAATATTATATATGCTATTAAGACTAAATAATTTTTAACATTTGGTTGATAAATTATCATGGTAGCAGCTACAATAGTACCAATTATCATGATAGTTAAACGGATAACATTTGACATCAATATTACTGCCAGCATGCTCCTGCTAGTTCTTTTAGCATTAGCGATCGGATCCATGGCAATTTTTGAGTTTATAACCTCTGCGTCATCATATTCCAATGTCTGCCCAATATACACATTGCGAGAATATGAAATACCCTTTTTGGCTATCATAGACGGGAACAAATACCCCATCTTTGTCACGCTCATTACATATTTACCTTTTCCAACAATAAAATTAAATCTACCCTTAAAATCGGAGATAGCTGACATTATCAACTTCATTTCAGGAAAAGCATAAATAGTTATTAATGCACCCGATAGCGGTTTACTGGTAGAAGCATCGTATACCAAACCTCTTTTATCTTTTCTTTTTGCAGAAAATAAAGTGGCAAAATAATTAATAATGGTTAATAAATATTCTTTAATGGTAACTTCAGCCGACATAAGTGTCCATAAGGTCGAAGAGACAGATATTATTGACAAAATTCCAGCAACCGCCAATGGAATTAGAGGAATATTTTTGTCTGAGGCAATTTCGGCCATACCCTTGATAGCAGTTTCAATCTTTTCTTTTATGCTTATTGTTTTGGATCTTTGAGTATTATTGCTTGAATTCTTTCCCGCATTATCTGGATCTGCGGTCGGGGCAACATCTCCTGTAGTATCACCTGTATTATTAGGATTATCGTCTCTTATTGGTGTTGATGTATTCGCCACACAACTTGTATCGTCTATACACTCATCTGTTCCTTCACCACTAGCTACTTCACATTTATTGGAACGACATACCTTGTGAGTTGGAGAAGATACACCCAAACACTGGGAATTATCACTACAGGTATCAACCCCTGCACCTAAAACAATTTGGCAAGCATTGTTTACACATGTTTTATGAGTTTCTGATTCTAAACATGCGACACAGCTACCACCACAGTCTACACCAGTTTCATCTTGATTCTGAATACCATCAGAACAAGTCGGGCACGCATTACAACTTCCTCCGCAATCTACACCTGTTTCATCGCCGTTTTGAATACCATCACTACATGTAGAAGCTGGTGCACCACCAGAATATGTAATTGTTAGTTTGGGATGATAAACAGAATTTGCTTCTTCTGAGCTATAAAATGTAAATGGATATTCTCCGCTATGAGAATAATATTTTAAAGCAATTCCATAATCATTTAAGTCTATAGAATCAGCGATTATTTCTGTAACATCAAAAGCCGTCCAACCAATCATAGAAACTGTGGCAGTGCCATAAGAAGCACTAGATGAAGGCTGATTATTATATGTGATTGTATCCTCGCCCCAAGCAGAAGTAATTTTATGTATTGTAATAGTATTTGAAACACCATTTACATTGCTTACATTAACACTGAGTTCAGCAGATTCAATAACAACTCCAGAAGGAATGCTAGAAAGATCAAATTGGAGATATGAATGCCAAGTTGGTGCAGCAGCACCAATTATCATAAATGTCTCATTGCCAAAATTTGTATCACTACAATCTTCTGACGAATACCAATCCGCAACAAAAGCATCTTTTCCTGTAGCACCAGGTTGAAGTACCACCTCGGTAGCAGCTTTAACCCTCGATGGTTTATCTTTGACCAAAACAAGCAATGTCATTGTGCAACAAAAAACAGCTAATAATGTAAACCAAAGCCAAAAATTAAACCTCTTAAATACTAGCATCTCCCTCCGTGAACATATAGATATATATAATTACTTTTGTCTGATAGTTATCTCTACGCCTTTTTTCTTATCTTGTTTGTTGAGACGACTATTAACTATCTTTGTCATAACACCAGTTTTTTTATTGCTCGTTTCTTCGATCTTGTTTTCTATTTCTTGTTTTCCAGCACTAGCAATCTTCATATCTCTCACATTTAACACCATTGATTGCGGAGATTCTTTTTTTATCACTTTATTCACATAATATTGCTGAGCAATGCTAAATATGGTAGTTATAATCCAATATAACGCCAATCCTGATGGCAATGATCTTCCAATAAATATCGTCATTATCGGGAATAAAAAGGCCATTTGTCTATTCATAGCAACTGCCGGATCAGCTTTTTTAGTCGGATCAACCTTAGGTAAAGTCATTAAACTCAAAGCCAACTGCAATAAACCTGCCAATATTGGCAATACCCATAGCTCTGGCTTTGACATATCTAAACCAATAAATATTTTATTAATGACATCGGGTCGTGGAGTAAAATCATATAATAAATTATAATTTGCTGTATCAAACCCGATAAAAAAAACTTTATATAAAATCATCACCACTACTATTTGAATAATCATTGGTCCACAACAACCAAGAGGAGAAGCACCAGCCTCTTTGTACATTTTCATTGTCTCTTCGTTTTGTTTTTTGGCATCGCCCTTGTATTTCTCTTTAATCTCATTCATTTTAGGCTGCAAAGCTTGTAATTTAGTGGTTGCTTTTACAGCTTTTAATGATGGTGCCAACAACAAAATTCTTATTAAAATAGTGACAATAATTATCGCCCAACCAATTGAACCATGCGTTATCCAAGCAAAGAAAATTAATAAGTTATAAAAAGGTATGTATAAAATTTGCTTAAAAAATGTTGACATTTAAGATCTTTCAGCTTTGGCACTTTTGGCGTCAGCTTATTAAATTAATAACAAAGATACAAGATACAATTACCAAATAATTTCCAATATCCAAAATTCAAATTAGTTTTTAAGATATTGATTATTTCCTGATTATTGTTTCTTGATTGTTGATTATTCAACAGGATCGTAGCCACCCTTACTCCAAGGATTACAACGCAATATGCGCCAAATAGCTAAAAATGAGCCAACTACTGCTCCGCGTTTCATTATAGCTTGTTTTGCATATTCTGAACAGTGGGGTACATATTTACAATAACCACCAGGATATTTGATACTCGGCCAACCAGTGTCGGGCGAGAGTGTACGTTGATAGAGTTCAATTAATTTTATTAATAGGAGTTTCATATAATAAAAATATATATTCAAAATCCGTTTTTAATCGAATCCAAACCTGTTTCCAAAAAATATTCGATCGTCAACTTATCTTCCCTATAATTATCCTCTTCATCGTACTTGCCACTCAATTTAAAGATTATTGATTTATTGCTCTCGTTGCTAGTGCAACCCACATCTGGAAAACCCTCAGTAGCCAGATTCTGCAATAAATCATATTTTTTATTAAAACCCGGCACAGAGTATACATATCCACCCGGTCCGCTAGCTATACCTACGCTTGAACAAATATATAGGTTTTTCTCATCGCTTGTAAAATGAAAAATTGCGTTTTCCATGCTAGACACAATCTCTCCTGACACTATTTTCTCTCCAACTATATCGTACAAATTTCCACCACTCCATTCCCAAACCATCGTGGTATACATTAAATATTTCCCCATAGGCGAAAATTTTATATTATAGTAATTTCTAAGATCAGTAATACTCACCTTCTCATCAATATCTGCAATACCAGAATCAATAATTATCTCCCGATCAACTTTATTAAGTATCAAATAATTTTTATCTCCTCTTTTTGCTGCATAAGCTGTCATATTCTCAAACTTTTGCACCTCAGTCAAATATTGCTATGATAATATGAACTCTATTAAGCTTTAGCTCAATTTTTACATGAATTTTTTCTTCTTTTGAATTGTGCTCTCTATATTTAGCATCAAATTCAAAAACATCACCAGTTACTTCTTTAATATCGTTTGGCTCAATAAAATAAATATATTAATATTGTCTCCGAAAATCTTCATAGGTTAAATTGCTTTTATCCTCATCGGCTAGTGCCGAATAAGCAGAATGTGATTCTCCATTACTAATATCCCAATAATACTTGCGTATTTGTGTAATTTTTTTATCTTCGTCTTCATTTTTTTTAAATTCGCTTTTAGTTTCTTCTGGTAAAAGAAATCCTATCTTTATATTTCAATACAAATATTGTGCCTATAGTAATGATAAGTATGGAGAGCAACAATATTTTTTTGCTACGCGTTACACCTCCGAGAGCTATTATATTTCAATTATAACACAAAAAACACATCGCGGCGGTGAATTTTTATCAAATATTTGAGTATTATTTTTATTCGTCTTTTAATATGCTTATTTTCTTTAGCCCCGTAGATACTTCATCTCTAATTTGGGCATAATTATATGGGTAATTAAAAGGTTGTTTGACTTGTATAACGATGTCGTATTCATCTGCCATATTGGATAAATTTGCCTCGATGACCACACGTATTCTTCGTTTTAGACCGTTTCGGCGAGCTGCACGCTTATCAATTTTGTTTGACACCACAAAACCAAATCGGGAATGCAAGCCCGAATTACGAATTAAGAATGACGAATTATGATTTTGATTATTTAACAATTTGTTGGGATTTCTTTTTGCACAACGAAAAACCATGTGTTCTGTATGATACGGTCGCACCGTTTTGAACATTTTCAAAAACTCTTTATTTTCTGTTATTCTATTTTGCTTCTGTAACATGATCGTTTTTAAAATATGTGTTTAGATTAGTATAAACTTTTAACCTTATCGAGCAATAATACTACATCGCCTCCGTTCCCGAAAGCGATCTGACCACACCCCTTTCTATTTGATACACGTGTTTTTTGTCCATTATCCATTACGAGTAACTAGGCAGTACCCCCTTTCGTTTTCGCATCTGATCAAATACTCTGTGCCTACGAGTTTTTGTCTCAAAGTCCTCACGCAGCGGTAAATGCTGTTCTGGCTTACCGCTCCCCCCCACACCTCCTTTGCGAGTTGCTCGTAGGCGACAACTTGCCCAGCAGCCTCAGAGAGTGCTTCTAGCAGCGCACTCTCGTTTTTTGTCAAACCCTCAACTGCTGACGGTTCGATCGAGGCTTCGTTGCTGTTATAGATAACACACCCTTCATTTCTAACAACCGTGATGAAACCAATGACTTCGATCTTGCTTCGGAGACGAACAATATATCTGTGTAGCTTTACAGCTCCAACAGATACTACTTTATCAACTGTGTTCGTTGTCACAATGAAATCCCTCCGAGTATTATCGCGATGATTGCGACACATTATTTTATCACATTCGTTAATTTGTTTCAACAAAAAAAGCCCCTTATTCGGGACTTAATTCATATTGCAATTCTGGTTTATATATTCTATGCACTTAGGCGCTTGCGGCCTTTTTGGCGGCGACGCGAGATAACATTTCGCCCTGCACGAGAAAACATGCGGTGTAAAAACCCATGTTTTTTGGCGCGTCTTCGTTTGTTTGGCTGAAATGTTCTTTTCATAATACCTTGATAAACTACCATAAAACTTAAATATGGTCAACAGTCTGCACTGGTTGAGTACATCGGTAACAACTTTTGTTGTTTTTGTAATGTATTCTC
>CAYMCH010000016.1:0-1189 GCA_964389035.1 uncultured Candidatus Saccharibacteria bacterium
AGACCCTTCTTAGTAACGAGGATGAAGCAAAAATTATTTCTGCCTTTGTAACTAAAGAACCGATCGATGACTTCTCGGTTGTTGTCAATTACGACGAAATCAAAGACAAAAACTACTCCCTTAGTGCTGGACAATATTTTGAGGTAAAAATTGAGTATACCGAAATCTCCCCAGAAGAGTTCTCCCAGAAGGTGAAAAACTATGAAAATAACCTTTCCGGCTACTTCCAGGAGTCGAAACAATTGGAAGAGCGGATTGTTAGTCAATTAAAAGAATTAAAGTATGAGTAACCAATTATATATAAAAGATATTGCAAAAGTCACAAATGGAAAGAGTGACGTTAAAGATGCCGTAATTAATGGGCAGTATGTTTTCTTTGATAGATCTGTTTTGTATAAAAAAAGTAATAAATATTTATTCGACACGGAAGCTATAATTATTCCAGGTGAAGATTCTAGAGAAATATTCGAGCCAAGATACTTTAAAGGAAAATTTGATTTGCATCAAAGATGTTATGTAATCTATGATTTTGAAAAGAATTATGCACCAAAATATTTATTTTATAAATTAAAAACACTTACAAAACATTTTGCTAATGTTTTTGTTGGTAGTACCGTACCTTCTTTAAGACTAGACCATATTACCGATCTAAAAATTAATTTTCCCTCGTTTTCAGACCAACAAAAAATCGCTTCTGTCCTCTCTGCTATTGATGCCAAAATCGAACTGAATCACAAAATAAATGTTGAGCTGGAGGAGATGGCAAAAACTTTGTATGACTATTGGTTTGTGCAGTTCGATTTTCCTGATGGAAACGGTAAGCCCTACAAAACGAGTGGTGGAAAAATGGTCTTTAATGAAGAACTAAAGAGAGAAATACCGGAAGGGTGGCATACTAAGTTACTGAAAGATATCTCTGAGATAATCATGGGGCAATCACCAAAAGGGTCTTCGTATAATGAAAATCAAAATGGCATTCCTCTATTGAATGGACCCGCAGATTATGAAAATGGTTCTCTAGTAGGAAGAATTTTTACTACTGAACCAACTAGGCTATGCAAAAAAAACGACTTTGTGTTTTGCGTGAGGGCCACAATTGGCAATTTAACTTTTGCTGAAAAGGAGTTTTGCCTTGGACGTGGAGTTGCGGCCGTAAGAGTTAAAGATAATAAAATATCAGAATTTGCCT
>CAYMCH010000016.1:1199-16985 GCA_964389035.1 uncultured Candidatus Saccharibacteria bacterium
CATTACTTCAAGAAATAGAACGGTTCAAGATACAAGCTGGGGGTAGTATTATCGTAGGCATCACCAAAGATGATCTAATCGATTCAATAATACTTCAGCCAGATGAAAATTTAGTAGCAAAGTTTCATGATATAGCTTATCCGATATTCAACAATATTCGTTTAAATAAACTTCAAAATCTGGAACTTTCCGAACTTCGCGATTGGCTTTTACCTATGTTGATGAATGGACAGGTGAGCGTAAAATGATTGAAATCGAGAAATTTAAAAATATCATCAGCGAATTAGGAATATCATTATCGAGCGATGGTGAATGGCCGACGATTGCAAATAATCTTATTAAAGGTCTTGATGCTGGACAACAGACGACCTTCTGGACAGAGCTTAATGAATATTTTAAACAAACCGAGCCGAGCCATAATCCTTTTCATAAAGGCCAAATATATTGGCAACTAGCTTTGCTTAATTTTAGTAAGGACAACCTACCTGAATGTATCGATTACCTCAAACTGGCGAAAGAGGAAGATACGGGTGCGCGTAGATCACGCAGTTCGGCAAAGGATTTGTTGGGAGTTGTAGGCCCTCTTTACGACAAAATTGAAACAAATGATGAAATAAAAAACGATTTCTTGGCTCTGACTGAAAATGAGGAGTTTGAGTTGTTTGAATGGTTAAGGTTCTGCCACGATACCGCAAGTCTAGGAAGTAAATACGTTATAGGCGACGATTTTTGGGGGTTTATTTTGTCTGATAGTAGAAGAGAAGTTTGCAAGAAACAATACATTGAGGTCAGGGAAATACTAAAAAGCAGAAGTCTCGAATTACATACATACTGCTCGATAATATTTACTATCGGAAGTATATCAGAAGCTTTCATCGATGATCTTACGGAAAGGAACGATGGGTATTTAGTCCAAAAATTCAAATTACATTACCCAAATGCTAGAATTACATACTTTGGCCATAAAATTAAGATTTTGCGTACATTAGTTGACAGTGAAGAGTATCGGTTGAGTAGGGCTAAGTTAATATTGTTGAATATTCTCCAGGAATACAGGAACCTGATCCACAATAATAACTTAATTGATTTTCAATATGAAACCAGTAAATATATAGCCGTTGTCCTTTTTGCTTTCCTGGCGTCAATTGCTCATGATATGTGGGAAGAAAACTTTAATTTAGCAATAAATAACAATGTCTGATTATTACAACCCAAAACGAACAAAGAATTTATATGATCCGAATTCGGATCAGCCTTTTAAGTTAAGCCGGTCGAAGATCGATCTCTTTATCAATTGTCCAAGATGTTTCTACATAGACCGCCGATTGGGTGTTGGCCAGCCGCCAGGATACCCTTTCGCGCTTAACTCGGCTGTAGATAAATTGCTCAAGAAAGAATTTGATATTTTTCGTGCTGAAGGAAAACCACACCCCTTGATAACTGAAAATGGCGTTGACGCTAGACCCGTAAGCCATGCAGGACTAGATAAATGGAGAGAAAACTTCGTTGGCGTGCAATTTCTCCACGAGCCAACCAATTTCTCATTACCGGCGCCATTGATGACCTGTGGATTAATTCAGCCGGCGAATATATTGTTGTAGATTATAAATCCACTTCAAAGGATGAGGAAATAACTGAGCTAAATAAAGAGTGGCAGGATGGCTATAAGAGGCAAATGGAAGTATATCAATGGCTCTTGAGAAGGAATGGTTTAAAAGTTTCTAATACTGGGTATTTTGTTTATTGCAACGGTGTAACCGATTGCGACAAATTCGACAACCACCTAGAATTCAAAATCTCCCTCATCCCCTATAAAGGTGACGACTCATGGGTTGAAAAGACAATCACCGAAGCCCACATTTGCCTAAATGGCGATAATATCCCCGAATGCAATCCGGAGTGTGATTATTGTAGTTACCATCTGAGTGTTTTGGAGGCCAGCATTTGATCAAAAAAATATTAAAAATCAAAGGGTTGGGGAAATTCAAAAACTTTTCTAGCAACGGAAATGATGATTTGGGGTTTCTAAAACGCAATATTATTTTTGGTTACAATACGTATGGTAAAAGTACTATTACCACGATCTTTCGATCACTTCAGTCCTCCAATCAGAGGTATCTGCAGGGTAAAAAGAGTTTTGATTGTTCTGAAGGCATTGTTATAGATATTCTTGACGATAAAAACCAACATCTGACGCTAGCTAACGGGAATTGGAAAGACCCCAATATCGCCATTTTTGACAATCATTTCATCAATAATTCTGTTTATATTGGGGATGAAATAGATTTTAAGCATAAATCATCCTTACATGGCGTATTTGTTGGAGAAAATGTTACTCAAAAAGTCTATAAGCTGAAAGAACTGCGAGGAGAACAAGATATACTAGAAAGACAACGAGACCGAATCAAATTCGGGTACACAAAAAATGATCTAGGCACTTTCGATAATTTTTTAAAGATTAAAGTTGTCGAAGATGTGGGAATTGAAGCCGACAAAAAAAGCGAGGAAATTAAAAGGTTGAAAAACATTGCTGCCATTAAACAGCTTATTTCTCATTCCCCTCTGGCGAGTTCATTCGAAAAGTTTTCTGCGTCCATGAGAAAAAATCTGGACACCTCAGCTGAAAAGAATATCGAGGATCACATAATTGCAAATTGGAATGATACCCAAGCGTCGAAGAATTTTTTAGCTGAAGGCGTTGCCTTATTGAACGATAACGCAACTACATGCGTTTTTTGCGGACAAAATCTTACGCCGGTTAGCGAACTGATTGAAGATTTTAAGAAAGTTTTTGGTGCTGCATACAAAGAGACTCAACTCGAAATAGAAGAGGTCGGCGAAGCCTTTCTGCGTTTTGACGCAGAATCGGAAATGGCGAAATTTATGACACTCGGGGTTAAATGCGAGAACATTCTGGACAAGGATCTTTTAATTGAAAACAAAAAAGCTCTCGATGCTGATGTGCAGAAGAAACTTAAGAATTTGAACCATATCATTGATTGCGATTCAGAAGACAAACCATTTAAAAAATTTATGGCCGAAATTACAAAACTACTTCCAATTTTTGATGAACTCAGAGTACAGGGCTTTTCTACGGAAAAGCAAAGTGTGCTGGAAGATGAATTGAGACAACTAAAGTTCTCACAGTACCGCTCCGAAGATGATGGTAAGAAATTGGTGAAAAGTTATGAAATTGCATCAGCAGCAGTGGAATTGAAGAAAACAGAAATAGATGCTTTACGAAAAGAGATAGACGAGGAAACAAAAAATGCCATTGATAAGAACCATAAGCAGATCAATATAATCCTAAAGGACGTGCTGAAAGCAGATTTTTTAATTCAGAAACTGAGCAGTCGATCAAATCTTACTCGATCTGACTCTCATTTTGTTGAATATGAGTTTGCTATCGATGGACATCCTGTGCCTATATCAAATAAACGATCCCAAGTTGACGAAGAACCCTTGGACAAAGCATTTTTTGGCAACACACTTAGCGACAGTGACAGACGGCTACTTGCTATCGCTTTCTTTATAGCCAGTTTGCAAACTGACCAAAAGCTAAAGGACAAGATTGTCGTCCTAGATGATCCATTTTCTAGTTTTGATAGCAATAGGAAGGATTGCCTAGCAAACGTAATTATTGACATTAAAAATGAGGAAAACGAGCAGCCTGCGCAGATTATAGTACTTACGCATGACGATGGCTTTCTGGGCAGACTACAGAAGAAATTACCAACTGCGGATACTAGAATTCTCAAAATTACACCCACAGCTAGTGGCTCAATATTAGACACTTGTGACGTCCAAGAAATTATTGAAGAACAATACTTTAAAGATATAAAGTATATTAAGGATTCTGCTGACAACTGTCGCAATATAGATGATGCCTTACGAAGAGCTCGTCCATGTCTAGAAAGAATCCTCCGCCACAAATATTATTTTTCACTCGACCAATCTACATTAGAAAGCAACAGCATATCAACGTATTTGGATAAGATATCCGATAAATGCGCAGTTAAGGATGAGATTTTAAAAAACAACTGGCATGAGCACATGCACGATCAACACGAAATAATGAGATTGTCTGAGCCAGAGAAATTACAAAAGTTGAAAGATTTTTTAGAAATATTAGAAACAGTTTGATACTTTTTTAGTGAAGCAAATGTTTTTTAAGTCGCTGGATCTCCTTGTAAAAACGTTCTCGGATTTACGGGGATTCCAAAAATGTTGGTTTGGAAATGAAGATGCGGGCCGGTTGACCAACCGGTGTTGCCTCTGGTTCCTATGATCGTTCCAGCGGGGATTGTGTCTCCAACTTTGATGTTTGGGTCAATAGTATCCAAGTGAGCATAGATAGAAGTTATGAAGTGTCTGTTATCTATTTTGACGTGCCGGCCGAAACCCCAAGAGGTAGCATCGGCATAAATGACTTTCCCGTCCATAAAGGCGATAACAGGATCGCCGATTGGCCCTGCAATGTCTATGCCTGTATGAAACGGCTGGTATGGCGAGCTCTCGCCAAATTCCAAGCTTATTGTCCCTTGTGTTGGCCATGCAACAGATTGCTCAATATGATCGATGACTTCACCTGTTAACGGATCCCTGATGTCTACAACGAGATCCTGCGGGTTATATTGCGCTAACGCATCTGAGACAAGGTTTATTCCAGCTTGAGTTAAGATCAATACCGAGAATACTGGCACCATGATAATACCGAGCATAGTGAAAAAGAGATACCTGATCTCCTTTTTCATCGAAAAAGCAGTGGCAACTATTTTTATAGTTTGCGGATTCATTTCCTTTTAGTTCTCTCGGATGGGTCGGTTGTGATTAGCGGATGCTCGTCTTCACTTGCGGTAATTTTAACTGCAACATGATGTTGATCGGCAATGATCAAAGCCTCGCCTCGTTCGCATGTTAAGAGAAATCGTTGTTCGTATTCTGAGAGCCTGAATTCTTGGGCGACATTTCTGATTGTTGTGGTGTCCTGTCGCATTAAGATTCGCAGGGCGCTTTGCGAAGCAATTGCACGCCCGTGAACATTTCCAAGAAAGTCATTGGCTTGTTGGGAGATAATGCTGACGCCAAGATAATATTTTCTAGCCCTCCTTACCATACCGGCGATGAATCTGGCTGATTCTTCATGCTCGAGCATTAGCCATGCTTCATCAATAACAAAGATTCGTTTGCAAATGTCGCTTTGTACTTGGTTCTGAACAAATTGAGCGATAATCAAGTGCATTATTTGACGAATAGATTCAGGCAGGTCTTTAGTATCAAAAACTATTAGGCGGTTATCAAGCTCAATGTTTGTGTGCTCATCAAATACTTCCGATAAAGATCCGGTGGTATATTTCTGCAATCGTTTTACCAGTTTTGGCTGTTTGAGTGAACGGAGTGTGGCGTAGAAATCAAACATCCGCGGATAATCCTTATTTCTCCTAGCTTTGTTTTTGGCTTTCTTCCCAAAGCCGAACTTCTTGTATGTTTTTAGAATGGCTTGGTCAACAACCGATTTTTCTTCGCTTGAGAGTCCATCTGCCATTAGAGAAATAATTTCTGTTAGCGATTGAACATGGTCGGCGAAAGAATCGGGGTCGTTGACTGATAAATCAAACGGGTTGATTTTTTCCTTTGAATGAACAGACAGTTTTATCCTTGTTCCCCCGACTGAAGCAGCCAATTGCTGGTATTCTCTCTCCGGATCGATGACAATAACTTTAGTTCCTTGCATCAGGTGGCGAAGAACCTCAACCTTGGCGGTGTAGCTTTTACCGGCGCCTGATTGGGCGAAAAGAATACTGTTGGCATTTGGCAGAGAAAATCTATCTAATATCACGAGCGAGCTATTAGAGCGATTAATTCCGTATAGTACGCCCGACTCATGCACCAACTCAGATGAAATAAAAGGAAAGGTTAGGGCAGCGGATGAACTGTCGAGATTTCTTTTTTGCGCCAACTGATTGTCGCACCTTGGCAGAGCCGACTGGAATCCCTCAATCTGCTGATAAAGAGCGGATTTGGTATAGAATAATCGGGTGGCCAGAACTGTTTCCAAAAGCTTTACTGTTCGATTGAGTTCGGCCAAGGTCTCGCAGGACAAAGTGACATAAAGTGAGATTTGGAAAAGGTTTTCCTGCCCTCGCTGAATTTTATCTCGAAGTTCGATGGCCGAATCAAGCGGGTCTGTTAGCTCGGCGCCGATTATCTTGCCGGCTCTTTCCATAGCTCGTTTGGTCGAGGTTAGCTCGGTAATTTTCCTATTAAGCTTTGGTAGCGCCAGCATGGCATCGATCGGTTCAATATGATAGGAAATATCAGCATTGTGATTAAAGTTGATCAGGTGGTTCAGCCACCCGCTAGAGGCGGTGTATGGGAATCCGGAAACAAACAAGGTCTTAACGTAGCGGCCGTCAACTATCAGATAATCGGGATACTCTTCCAGCCCCGAGTATGTAATGAAGTCGAGTTGGTCCTGTGAGCCGACATGAAAAGACAGAGCTCGCTTTTGTTCTTCGACTTTATCAACCTTTTGTCTTCGTCTTCTTTTAAATATAGTCCTGCTCATTTGTCTGCCTTATTATTTGTTTCATTAGAGGTTGCGTTTTAGCTTGGTCGGGACGATAGAAGCTGTAAAATAGATCGAGCACTTCCAGAGTATTTAAAGGCTTCGCGTTCATGCCGAATTTCTCCAGGCCTTTGATAATTATTTCCTGCTCCAAATTCAACTGCTCTTTTACCACTTCAAATTCAACCGGAGTCTTTGAGTCGTAAGGAATTACCAGATAGAAACGGCGAGACAAGATCTTGTTGCCGGCTACCAGTTTCTTGATAAATTCGCAGTACGACTTGCTTTGGTTTACGTAAATCTTTTCTTTCTCTTCGGCGCATTTTTGTTCGAAGTCTTCAATGTAGCGATCGATATCAAGTTCTCTTACTCGAATCAATATTTGAATCGGAGAGTTAAGGGAATTCAAGAATGTTTGAAAAGTATCGACGATTACGTCTTGTTCCTCTTCACTTTGCAGTTCGAAATTAACCGATGAAGTTGAAAGTATGGCGCGATAGCGATTGAAAGGTAGCACCAGTATGCCGTCTCTAACTTCTTTAATCCCGACTTGGCTTCTGGCCGAGCCGAATTTCTCACGTTTCTTGGTATTCAACATCAAACCCTCCTTTCTTTGACGGTTTGATTGAGACAATTAATCCGGAGCTTTCAATAATTGGTCGCTCAATCAATTTATTTTTCCTGATCCTTTTTTTAACGGTTGCCGCCACTAGTGTTTTCTCTTCATGGGTAATTTTAATATCCGCCAATTGCTCACGGCTCTGGGGATCATTTTTAGTGAAAATGTAGATTCGGGGGCGTGCTTTATAGCGCAGATAAATTACCAGCCAATCTGCCAGAATCCGACCTTTATAGCGAAGAGCCAGTAAACCAAAGACTACAAACTCGGCAATCATCAAAACGATTTTCAAAGAGCTTAGGTGAAGTTTAGGCGGAATCAAACCGTAAAAAGCGGTACCGATGATCAAAGAAAATACCAGCAGTATTATTTGTATAAAATTCAATGAGCCGGCAATTTTGTCTTCGACAGTGGTTATTTGTGCCGGTACGACTACTGATTTCATTTGGCCCTCGCGAGTTTAGTGGCTGCTCCGGCAGTTTTACTTGAATTGGCGCTCACGACATTTATTATCTGCGTTGAAAATTTCTTTAAGGTGTTGCCGGCTTGCGAAGACATGGCGAGTTGAACGGTGACGGAAGTGCTTTTTAGAAGAACTGAGAATAAAGCGACGCCTACCAGAATTCCTATGATCGGGTTTTCGCCGATTTGGCCGGGTACTGTTAGAAAGGCAGAAGCCAGTTGGATAATCACCACATGCAAAAAAACGGTAAATATTGTAACTACATAAATCTTCACGGCATTACCGACAAAGTCTGACATCTTAGAAGATAGCGACAGCAGGCAAACCAACGGAGAAATGACGGCGCCAAAAGCCAGTATCATTAAACGGCTGATGTAGAAGATCAACAAGACCACTGCCAGCAATATGAAAAGAATCGCAAATATTAATGTTATCAAAGCGGTTGTACCGGAGAGCAGAGCTGCAGGATCAAAGGCATTTATTATCCAGGCGCTTGAGAGTCCGCCGGTAGCATGAAGCACAGCATTGACCATTACTTGGCATAGCTCGATTATCCAATCGATCCAGAAGATAGAAGTATTGGCCAATAAAAAGGCTAAGCCGATTCTTGGCAAGAGCTCTTTTAGCGGGACATCATCAAAGCCGAATGATGATGCGCTCATTACCCTAAATCCTAACAGTGCGATCGCTATAGCAAAAAGCGAATCGGTAATCCCAACTATTATTAGCCAGAAATTAAATACTACCGAGTTAGTCGAAAGAGAAGGCGTTGAAGTCAAAAACCAGAGTATACCGTTTAGTATCGGCTTCGTAACCGAGCCGATAATGTTTTGCAAAAATCCCGAAACGGCATCAAGAAGTATCTGCGTAAGTGTTCCTGTCTGCTCGGTCGGAGCAATCGGCTCAAGCTGTAAGGCGGTTGCGGATCCACCGGTCGAGCTCTCGGTTAATGATTGGCTTAAGAGATTCGACATAAAGGCGGCAGCAATCACGATAACCAATCCGATCAGAGCATTTCTGATCGTTCTTTTAGCATCCTCCAGAGCTGCAGGGTCGCCGGACGAGGTTATATATAGATAACCGCCACGAATTAGGAAGAGCACGGTAGCAGTGCCGGAGAGTGCCAGAATAATTCCCATAGCTTCGTTGGCAAAACGTTCAACTTCGGGATTCGAAGCAGCTAAAGCAGATTGCGGCAATAACAGAAGAAGCGCCAAGATAAATTTTGGCTGAATTCTTTTCATTTGATTATTTAAATGATTGGTTGGCTAGATCTGAAACTATACCGGACAGAACTAGGGCGCCAATGGAGACAGCCAAGCCAATGGAGGAGTAAATGATAGTCTTTTTGGATTTATCCAGATTTTCCGGATTACCACTAGAGGTAATGTAACCAATGCCCCCCATCACAAAAAAACCGGCTGCTAAGAGGCCGGCAATGGTGACTAAAATTTGGATGAGGTTTTCTGCGAAGTTCTGTACTTTGGAGAGGTCGGGAGCAGCGTAGGCTGGTGTTGCCGAGAGGAGGATAATAAATAGAGAGAGACCAAGAGAGCGGAGACGTTGCATATTTACAACTTTCTCCCCTCCCATGGAGGGATGCGGAGCATCACTCGATTAATTTGTATTAATTATTATTAAGCTTTATAACATTACTTTTTATTTGTAGCATGGCAAATAATTATTTGTCAAGTACTCGATAACATTCCTAATGATAGATAGATAATTATACTCTGATATCATATAATCGGTTAGCTAGAGTCCTTTCCAATCGAATAATGCGTCTAATGGAAGCGGGTACTAGGCGTAAGTTTATGTTAATAATCTTGTAAGATATCATCCCTCAAGCAACCCTTTTTATCTTGTTTGACAGTATTGTTCTGGTACCTGTCATCAGTCTGGCAAATTTTTGATCTTCTTTTGTCTATATGGTATTATATTTTTATCGATTTTATGCTTAAACTTTATTATGATATTCATTACCGGACCTCACAATGTAGGAAAAACCACATTAGCCAAATGGCTTGAAAATTTTGGCTTCTCCCAGATCGAAACCGGCAATATCGTCCGCGAACAGCACGGGATACTCTCTCCTGATAAAGACTTTTATGAGTGGGCAAAAGAAATTCAATCTTCTAACCCAGATTTCTTTAATAAATGTGTCTTAGACGCAGTTGAACAAAAGATTAAAAACTACAATAATCTGCACCAGGATATAATTATTACTGGCAACAGGCAAATTGATGGCATTGATTACGTCTGCAATCAAATATCAGTAAAAACCAAGAAACCACTCATCTTCTATCTTGATGCTTCTGAAGATGAACTCTTTAGAAGACATTCAATGCGCAAAGACGGCCGCCATCCCAATATCTCCAAACAAGAATTCAAAAAATATCTATCATATGACCAGTCCCTTGGCTTAGAAAAAATTAAAGGGCATGCGCATCATATACTAATCAGCGGTTCGACAATTTCCAAAATACAAGAAGAAATCAAGAAAATCTTGCTTTCTTACGGCTACGAAATATCCAACATGGAACACATCTTGGATGATAAAAATGGAGAAATGGCATGCCAAACATGCAAAAAAATGAACAAATCCAATTAACTCTTCCTTGCCACTGGGATAAAGGAGTTATCGAGGACATCGTCTCATCCTCCGAAAATCTACCAAAAATTTCTGAAGTTTATGGCGTGCTTGCCAATGGTGGCCCGGTCGGCCATGGTAGAATACCAGAAAGCGTTATCCAAATCTCGCGAGACCAAGTAAAAGCCTTTAAGCTCTGGCTAAACCAACGTTCGATTAATTTTACCTATCTTTTAAATGCACCATTTTCTTTTTCTGGGCCAGAACAAAAAAAACAGCTCGACGAATATCTTGACTGGACTCTTAATAATCTCAAACCGAACGCTCTCACCGTTTCGTCACATGAACTAATGAGATATATCAGAAAAAAGGACCAACAGATAGCGCTTCATATTTCAACCATTGCAGGCGTAAAAACAGCTCGAGACTTACAGCAATACCTAGATGTTGGCCCTGCTAGAATAGTGCCTCATCATGATTGTGGAAAACGTTGGGAAAACCTTCAAGAAATTATTAAACTTGGCCACAAATACAATATTGAAGTCGAAATACTGTCGACTGAAAGCTGTCTTCTAGGATGCCCCAACCGCCAAGCACACTACACTTACACAGGCAAAAAATCTTCAGATTCAAAATTTCACACCACCTGTAACTCAACCAAATTAACCTGGCCAAGAGAATTTTTGATGGCTGGTGGAGTTATCAGGCCAGAAGACACTAAAATGTTCCATCAAATGGGAGTAAGATACTTTAAAATATCAGGCAGGTCCAAGCCAGCAAGCTGGCTTCCAGAAGTAGTCAAGGCATATACAAATGGCTATTATCATGGGAATTTAATCCGCCTACTAGGCATCGATCCAGAGTTACGCGCCGAAGAGTGGATTTATCTTGACAATGATTCGTTAGATGGATTTTTAGAGCGCTACCCTCAAAATACCGATCGAGCTACTGAAGAAAAATATTGCGACGGCTGGATAACAAAACTCTATCAAACTGGCGCCTTTAAGCTGCTTGATGGCACAGAGTATCAAATAAGCGATCAAGGACTCAAGATCAAAAAAATCGGCAAAAAAGCCGCCGAGATTATCAAAAAAGAGAATTATCCAAAATAACTTATATGAATTACCTGGCCAAAAATAGGAATAAAAAATTTGTCCTTGATTGTTTACATACCAGCAATCAAGATGAACGATACCAAAAAATGTTTTTGGATCGTCATTTTACATCTTCATTCGATCAATTCTTGAATTACCCAAAAGATCATACATACCAGAATCTCAAAAAAACCATAAGAGAACACTTTGGAACAGGCGACATCATTCTAGGTGCCGGTAGCGAAGACTTAATTATCAAAATCAATCAGCTTCTTTTTTCCCAAAAACGAAGAGTAGGAATCGTCAGGCCAATTTTTTACCGCATTTATGAATCCTTTGAGGGAAAGCCCGTTTTCCTTTCACAACAAGACTTTATGGAAGAAAACTTTACCGAGCTTGATGCTATATGGCTAACTAACCCCAATTTACTTTCTGGATCACTAATTGAATCAAACTTGCTGCTTGAAATTATTAACAGACACCCCAATCTTACTTTTATTCTCGATGAAGCGGGGACATTTTTACTCAAAGATTGGCAAAAATATTCTCTTCTTGGCAAAGCCACTAGAAATGTTTTATTAATTGAATCTCTAAGTAAAGCCTACGGCCTATCTGGGTTCAGGGCAGGATTTGCCACTGGCAACGAAACTATTTTAAAAAATCTCGAAAGCACCCTCCTTACTTTTCCAATCTCGCCCATAACCGAGCACCTCATAAATATTGCTTTGGACAACGAGCCAAAAATTGATAACATGAAAACAGAAATTGATCGGCATAAAACCGAAATAGAATTCCTATTTAACCAATATTCTGGTTTCAAGCTAATCGCCAGCAACACCAACTGTATTTATGTTGCAAACGACAAAAGCATTTATCCTCACCTTGTTTCATCTGGCATTAATTGCCTGAATCTTGATGACGAGCCAGGCAACAACGCAAAAGGTTACGTTCGGATTGTAATGCATAGTTCAAAAAAATCTTTTTTTATGCTAAAACATTTATTAATACGACTATTGGAAAAAGAATATGAAAAGAAAAACTGATTTCTCACCATTTGCAATAGGCACCATTTTCAACCCACTTCCGAAACCGATAAGGCATGTATCTCCCAAATTTAGTTTCGTTTCAATCCGTTATCCCAGCCGACTGAATGCCATGGCGCTTGACCCAAGTAAAATTACTTCGAATGACAATCTAAAATACACTCCCGGAGAAATTATTTTTAAAGTAAAAATATATAAGACAGTCAATATCAGCATCTTTCCCTTACATGGAGAAATTGAGATCTCCGACCGAACCCAAAGACAAACTTTAGTTAAACACGCCGCACTTATCTTGAAAAAAGCCATCGGGTTCACTAACAAAATTTATATCGATGTCGATAACCGCAGCGAAATAAAGCACGCCGGGCTAGGGTCAAGCAGCAGTCTTATAGCCGCTGTTGCATGTGCAATTAACGAAATTTTTAACAACCCTTTTAGTCAGCAAGAAATGTTGCGATATTTAGCCCAAAATCACGGCGAGGAGATCGATGGCGACCACAATAAGCTCTACCCTGTGCAATGTATAGGCGGCTCAGCAGCTGGCGGCCTTTTTGAAGGCGGGATGCTCGTTTTAGGAGGAGAAAATACCGTCATCGCCAACATGCTAATTCCCTCAAAATTTAAAGCCACCATCGGAATTCCCAAAGATTTTAAGAGCCAGGATTCCCAAACCTTAATGCAAGAAGAGATAAAGGCATTCCCAAAATTTCTTGCTAGTGGCAAAAAACATGGCAAAGACATTGCCTATCGCATGCTCCACGAAGTTTTGCCGGCAATGCAGAATCAAGACATTAAAACAATCGGCGATTTAATCTTTGACTATCGTTACCACATGGGAAGCATAAATAATTGCTCTTATTGTTACCCCAAAATTGTTTCTCTGGCAAAAAAATTATCTTACATAAAAAATCAGGGCATCGCAGAAATTTTATCAATATCTTCCGTCGGCCCAGCCTTTTTTGCTATTTCAAAGAATCATAGAATTGTTGAATCAATTTTCAAAAAACACGACTTGATTACTGTTACCACCGAAATCGAAAATAATCCTTATACAATAATTTCCAAGAAAGTGTATCGGCATGGATAATGAATGTAGATTCTGGAATGACAAAAAAACCGTCGGATCATTTGTAAAGCAGCCAATATCTGAATATTGGCTCGAGTCATTCAGCCAAATAAAGAGCGCTAAGTCAAAAATTGTGTTAGACCTCGGCTGCGGAGGAGGAAGAAATTCGGAAATGTTAGATAAATTAGGTTTTGATGTTTATTCCTGCGATGCGCATCTAGGCATGGTAAAGGCTACCAAAGACAGGCTTGTCTCACTCGGCAAAAGCTCAAGCTGGGTTAATGATAGAATTATACAATCTAAGATGTCCTCTCTTCCGTATAAAAACAACTTTTTCGATTTTGTGCTATCGCACGGCGTATATCACAATGCCACATCAAACGACGAATTTGAAACCGCCTTC
This sequence comes from uncultured Candidatus Saccharibacteria bacterium, assembly GCA_964389035.1. Classification (GTDB taxonomy): domain Bacteria; phylum Patescibacteriota; class UBA1384; order XYA2-FULL-43-10; family XYA2-FULL-43-10; genus CAYMCH01. The sequence goes on from CAYMCH010000016.1 coordinate 15,046, forward strand.
AGAGAAACCAGCCGTGTTCTAAAACCAGGAGGCAAACTGTTCTTTAACCTCTTTAGCTCCAACTACCTTGCCAGTGATTACAGCAAGGACGCCAAAGAAGACGACCTCTATGTCACAAAAGAGAAACTATTTATGATTCTAAAGAGTAAACAACAATTTTTGCAAATTGCCAAAAAATTTAACCTCATTCCAAATTCTGAAGTCATAGAATATTATTCTGATGTATCCACCGGAAAACGCTCCGTCATGCGTGGGATACTCGTTAAGATTCGAGAATAACTAATAGACAACTATCAATTTATCTCAATATACTCAGCGATTGCCTTATACCCCTGATTCCAAACATCTATCCTCTCGCTCTCGGGATATTCAGTTAATGCTCTCTCTTCACCGTATATGCGGATCAATCCGTCCCAACGTTCCAAGTTCTCTCCTTTAATTTCTGTTCCAAAGGTCATTGGGACTTGAAAAACAAATTCAAAAGTCTTACCATCTGGCTCGGCATAAACAGTTGCTACTTCAAAATGCCCGCCCCTATCTTCAAATCCCTTGAGAAGATGCAACAAGATATCTGGCTTTATCTTTTTTTCCATAAAACTAGTAAATGGACCGGGGAAATCTATAGCATGGATAAACAAGCTATGATCTTCCCTAATCGCCGGAGTGCTAAGTTCTTTTGCGGCCTCCAATGCGGTAAATCTGGCCACTTCGAGACTACTTTCGGCCTGAATCTCAGGATAATCTTTTTCTACAGGTAGTAGATTAATTTTATTACTATTAAAAACCGATTTCGCAGCCATTAATTTTCCAGGATTCTTAGTTACCAGATATACGGTTTTCATATTTGTCTCCAACTAATATTTTTAACACATAAGAATCGCGGTTATCGATAGGTTATTTTGTTTTTCTCTTCGGATACTAAAAACACTTTTTAACAATATATCAAGTTATTCAATGAATGAAAATATTGTTGACACATCTAAATCTATTTGGCATAATGATTAGTCGTTGCACCAAAGACCGCTTATGACCCACTACCAGACTCTTAGAGGAGTTCTCCATGGAATGCATTCAAATGACGCAAGACGATTATGACAGCCTCAAAGCGTTAGTCGAAGCTGTTAAGGACAGGCAGTCCGTCTCAAAGCTTAGTATGGGTGGCGCTCATGCTGGAGACGTTGGCGACAGCTGGCATAGCGACGACTTCAAAAGAGCTATTGTGGATGAGGCGACCCAAAACCTCCGTCACTCACAGCTTACCCAAGTACTCGAGTCAGCTGAAGTCGTAGAAGTACCCGACCAGAATCTCGAGGTTGGTCTTGGCAGTATAGTCGTCTTGTTGTTTGACGACCAACATATGGAATCATTTCTGTTGGTCGGTTATGCCTCGCGCAACCTTGGAAGCGCTATCTCTGAGGTCTCCCTGCGCGCACCATTCGGTAAAGAACTGAAGGGTAAGCGCTATGGAGACACGGTTGCCGTGGGGGCAAGTCGGGCAAGAGTCCTCGATATCTTGTCGCCGTCGGAAGCCAGATCACAAATCGAGCAATTGCAAGGCGAATAAGCGCTCGCTTGTGCACGATGCGAGAACCCAGCGGAGGCCAAAAGGTCTCCGCTGTGCGTAACCGGTTTATCGCAAAGCCTTGATTTACCATCCCACCGGCATTCCACTCCAAGCAGACAGGCACTGACTAGCTTACTTCTCTTTTCATTCTGTTTCGCCTTTATCCACGATTTGATTAGCCCTCGCTACCAAATCCCTTGGTTTCGTATTGATCTTAAGCAGGTAATCATCGGCTTTTTCTGATAATCTGGTTTCGTCGCCACTGGCTAAATTCAAGGCGGTTAAGATGATAACTTTGAGTTCTTTGAGTTTCTCATCTTCTCTGATGATATCCAAGAGTTCGTTGCCTTGCATCTTGGGCAACATGATATCAAGC
>CAYMCH010000017.1:0-16905 GCA_964389035.1 uncultured Candidatus Saccharibacteria bacterium
TGTTGCATGATCTGACTCCTTGTTGGAGTCCAATATGTTAGTGAACTTTTGCAATTTATAGGGGTCGCCGCCTGCTGCACGTGGTGTGCGGCCGACGGCTCGGTTCCCGCTGGCTTACAGCTGGTGTGTAAGCCAGCGATACAACAAAACTACAACTAGAAAAACTGCCGTGACGAGAACCAACACCACGGCAGTTGGTCCATCGTTCTCGATGAACTTTTTCCTCATCGCGACCCCCCTCCTTTCTTCTGCTTCGTTCTTACGAAACACCAAATCTTAGCATAAATCATCTATATTTTCAAGAAAAAATGACTTCCGATAGAATAGAAGTCATTTTTTACTAGGTTATCTGTATATTTTAATTTTGTGGTTTGGCTGAATCGGTAGAGTCTAATACTTTCATCGAAAGTGAAATTCGGCCTTTCATTGGATCGATCTCTATTACTTTGGCAGTTACAGTTTGGCCAACCTTTAATACATCAGAAACTTTTTCTACATGACGATTAGCAATTTGTGAAACATGGATCATGCCATCTAATTTGGGAGTAATGGCCATAATTGCACCTATCTCTTTGCCGCTCATTCTATCACGTTTAATCTCAATTATCTCACCAGTAATAATTTCACCTAGCTTAATTTCGCGCGTCATGCTTTTAACCATAGCAATAGCCTTCTCGCCTGCTTCCGGATCCATAGCTGAAATCATAACTGTGCCATCTTCCTCTATATCAATTGCCAAAACATCTTTGCCACCGCACTCTTCGATAATTTTGCGGATATTCTTACCTCCCGGTCCGATAATTTCGCCGATTTTCTCTGGGTTAATTTGAATCGCCTCTATACGTGGAGCGTATTTAGATAGCTCGGCTCTAGGAGTAGGCACAACAGACAACATCGCTTCAAGAATTTCCAAACGACCCTTGAGAGCGCGGTCAAAAGTTTCTTTAATGATTTGCATAGTTAGACCTTCTATCTTGGTATCCATCTGTACTGCAGTAATACCGTCAGCTGTTCCAGCTACTTTGAAATCCATATCTCCAGCAAAATCTTCCAACCCCTGTAAATCAGTTAGAATTTTGTATTCACTAGCATCTTTATTGGCTACCAAGCCCATAGCTACACCGGAGACAGGTTTTTTGAGAGGCACACCCGCATCCATAAGAGCTAGAGTAGAGCCACAAGTAGCCGCCATTGATGTAGAACCATTAGATGATAATATCTCCGATACGACTCGAACAGTATATGGGAAACCACCATTTTCTGGAATCATCGGCTTAATAGCTTTCTCTGCTAAATAACCATGACCTACTTCACGGCGTGAAGTGCCACGCATCGGCGATACCTCGCCCGTCGAGAATGGAGGGAAATTATAATGATGCATAAAGCGCTTTGTGGTTTCTTCGCCCATAGTATCTATCAATTGCTCCATACCTGGGGATGCTAAAGTAACAACACTGAGTGATTGAGATTCACCTCTAGCAAACAAAGCTGAACCATGTGTTCGTGGCAATACTGCAGTTTCTATATGAAGCGGTCTAATCTCATCTATACCTCGACCGTCGGGGCGTATGCCATTAGAAAGTATTTGGTCACGAACCTCTTCATAGACTAATTTAGCAAACGCAGACTTGAGATCTACTTGTTTATAAGTGCCTTCGAAACGTTCCAAAATATCTTTTTCAAATAATTTTATTTGTTTTTCACGACTCTCTCTATCCAAATTTACTAGTGCAGTACGAAGTTTATCAGCAACATAATTGTGCACTTCAGCCCTGACAGCAATTGAAGGATCGATAATATCACCATCAGCTATCTCTTCTTGGCGATGATCTTCGGCTATCTTTTTCTGAATCTCAATGATAGGTTTAAGCTCATTTATAGCTGTTTCAATACCATTGATTACAACTTCTTCTTTAATTTCGTTCGCCTCTACTTCAAGCATCATAACGCGTTCTACGGTAGTAGCCAAACAAATGTGCAAATCTGATGCTTCTAATTCATCCATAGTAGGGTTGAGTTTGATCTTTCCATCAACCAATGAAATGTTTACGGCCGAAATTGGTCCTTTGTAAGGTGCATGTGTTTGCATTAAAGCACTTGATGCAGCAATTATAGCAATAGGATCAGGATCATTCTCTCCATCGTATGATAGCACCGTGACAACAATTTGCACATCATTGCGATAATTTTTAGGAAATAGCGGTCGAATAGGACGATCGATCTTGCGAGCAGCTAGTATAGCTTCATCGGATGGACGTCCTTCACGCTTGATAAATCTACTGCCAGAAATTTTACCGGCAGCATAAAATCTTTCTTCAAAATCAACTAACAAAGGAAAATAATCCATACCTTCGCGAGGTTCTCCTGATACTACTGCTGTAGCCAACACAACTGTGTCGCCAAGCCTAGCAGTAATTGAACCTTGTGCTTGACCGGCGAATCGACCGGTTTCTAGAGTTAATTTCTTACCACAATAATCCACTTCATAAGTGGTTTTTTTGTACTCTGTGAGCACTGCCATAAGTTTCCTTCCTGCTTCTGTTTATGGTGTGAGGACAAAATGAAACAATAATTCAAGACGTGTCTTGCCTTTTTGTCTCACTTTTTCCTCAACAGAAAGCAAATTTAAAAAATAATAACCAAGATACAAGAAACAACTTGCCTGCCGGCAGGCAGGTGACCAAAACAATATTCAAATCACAATTATCAATAATCAATTCGTTTTTGGATTTGTGTATTAAAATTTGTTTGTATCTTGTTTCTTGATTATTGGAATTTGCTTAAGAAAGTTTACTTTCTTAAGCCAAGATCAGCAATAAGCTGAACATATTTGGCTTCGTCACTCTTTTTTAGATAATTGAGTAATCTCCTGCGTTTGCCAACCATCATCAAAAGACCACGACGTGAATCAAAATCTTTTTTGTGCTCTTTTAGATGCTTGGTAAGATCAGAAATCTTTTTAGTCATTACAGCGATCTGAACCTCGGTAGAACCTGTGTCCTCTTTGTGAGTTTTGTACTTTTCGATCAAGTCAGTCTTGACTTGCTTTTTGGTGTTTTTCTCTTCTGCAATCATAATTTTTTGCGGCCAGTAAGCAAAGCAAAACTTTGCAAGAAACAAGATACAAGAAACAATAATCAATATTTTAATTTTCAATACCCAAATGTTTGGGATTTGTATCTTGGAAATTGTATCTTGCGCAAGTTCCTTGCGCTGGTCTCTCCCATTTTATTAACTTATAAACCGGAAAACTAAAGAACAAAGGGACAGAAGAACGGAAGAATAAAATATAAGTGTTCTTATGTTCTTAAGTTTTTTGGTTTCTATGTTACCTCTGTAACCATACCCTATTTTACTCAAAACGGCAAGCCCGGGCTGCACTGTGGCAACTGCGGGCTCTTGTTAATCTAGTCCGAGAGACCAAAGTCCGGAAGAAAATCCCGGACAAATTTCTCAATAACCTCTCGGACAGAATGTTCTCTTGGCGGAAGTAGATACATTACTCCGACTTGAAAATCGTCGGAAAACAGATGTAGCGAAGCCATGTCGAACGCATAGGCTCTCACCACTATCTCTCCCAACGACAAGATCGAGCCGGAAACGACCAGCTCACCATTGGCGTGCAGCTCGACACGCAAACCGGGCATCTCCGATTCCCCCCTCTTGTATTCTTAGGCTTTTTTCAAAAAGCCCACGAAGCAAAAGGTAATTTTTAGGTATTTTAATGCTACTTGATTATCACTTACTCACCTTACGCATATTAAACTTTTTCTCCTCTTATCATCCTTTTAATAGCTGTCATTCTGAGTGATTAGCGAAAAATCTTCCTATTATCGTGATTTACTTAAAAATTAATATGAAGATTCTTCGCCTCCTCCCGCCAGAGGCGGGATGGGGTTCAGAATGACAATCTTATTATTAATGGGAAAATACATAAGGCGGGTTACTCAGATATTATAATGGAGATTCTTCGATTTCTCAAAATGACATCTATTTTAATATTGGATATTTTTGATAATTGTATATTTGATAATTAATTGAAAATTGTAAAACTTGTCCTGATCTAGCCGAATAGATTGAAAATTATTTCCTTTATACTCTATGCTCTATACTATCCTTGCCCCCTTTCTCCTTTAACCTTAATCCTTTTCGCATCATACATTTTGCATTTATCATTTATCGTCTAGTTTGCCTTTTTCCATTCCCTCTCTTTCCCTTACTCCGTCTCGATCACAAATTTCCCGCTGGTCAACTTGGGCTGGCGGCTTTCCTTAATACGCTGAATTATCATTGGACAGGATTCCTCGAGTGTCGTCTTGGTCAATTCAAAACCAGCCGCCATAGCATGACCACCTCCGCTAAATATTTTGGCTATTTCGGCCACGTCAGTACCTTTTTCAACTGCCCGTAATGACCCCGAGACTGTATCGCCCTTTTCTGATAATAATAACACAAATTGTGCCCCCGATACCGTCTTCAGTAGTTCGTCTATAACACCACTTGACTCGTTTTCGCTAGCTCCAACTTTAATAAAATCATTTTTTGATAAAGAACTCCAAACAAATCCATCTGCTTTTTCATCATGAATATTGACCAAGGCACGTCCCCACAAACGCAATGTGGACAAAGTTCTAGTTTTGTAAACTCTCTTGATAATCTCATCTCTTCTAGCTCCAGCAGCCACCATTTGTGCTGAAACAGTAAGCGATTTAGGAGTAGTATTAGCATTTTGAAATGAACCCGTATCAGTAATAATACCTGTAAGCAAACAAGTTGCAATATCTTCATCAAAAGGAGATTTATTTGGTGATAGCGCTTCGAATATCGATACAAGAATTTCCGAAGTAGATGTGGCAGTTATATCAACCAAATTAACCTGACCAAAGAAATCATTGCCAGCATGATGGTCAATATTCACTAGTGGTGTCTCAAAAAACACATCTGGATTTTCTTCATAGATAATTCCCATTCTCTCTAAATCTGGAGAATCAAGTGCTACAATAAGATCATAATTGAAACCACCCTTAGGAAAAGTCACCATAGACTCTTCAAAATGACCGTTCTTAGGAGATATAACAATATTAAGTTTATTATCTTGAACTTTGTACATAATTTTATCGGCTTTTATCTTGGAGACATCAACTGATATAATAAAATCGCGAGTTCCGGCAAAAGTATGAGATACTTTGGAAAAACCTGGTAAATAATTAAAAACTTCAGGAGCGGTGTCCTCGGTCACGGCTAGAGCAGTTTTGCCCATCTTTTTTAGAAATAACAAAAGAGCCAAAGCAGAGCCAATGGCATCGCCATCAGGATTCTTATGCGTTGTTATTAGAATCTTTTCTGCTTCTTTTATTCTCTCCACAACTTGTTGTTTTGGTGATAATTCCATATATATCAGCTTTTAGGTGTTAGCTTATTAGCTTTTTTAGCAAAAAGTTTAAATTTAATCCTGAGAAGATAATTCCTAATGTCTACATCCCATTATGTGGTTCTTAAATATAGCGATTTTATTGACGCCTGTCAATATTTCTGTTATCTTTATATTTGTATTGAGGTTTAGAATCAAAAATTTTATAATTTAAACTTGTTTTGAATTTTAAATTTTGAATTTTAAATTTAAGTGAAACGAATTATGCCTCTTACAAAATCAGCCAAAAAAGCTTTAAAAACCGACCAAAGAAGAAAAATCGAAAATGACGCTACTCGCGCTAAAGTTAAATCTGCCGTTAAAGGCGCTAGAATTGCCATTCGAGAAGAAAAAGAAGACAAAGAGATTCAAGAAGCAATTTCAAAAGCCTATACAGAACTAGATACAGCAGCCAAGAAACATGTCATACACAAAAACAAAGCTGCTAGACTCAAATCAAGGCTAGTGAAAAAGGCTAAGATAGCTACCGAAAAATCTGCAGAAACCAAAACCAAGGCTAAAAAAGCCAAATAATAATCAGCTATATACCAAAAAATGCTCCCTAAGGAGCTTTTTTTGGTATTAAAACCAGACTTGAACTATAATCCGGAGTATATATAGAACGCAACGAAGGAAGTAACACGTTCATTGCTTTGCCTACAAAAAACCGTTGTTCTACCGGACCAAAATATCTTGAGTCGTTTGAGTTTTCCCTGTTGTCACCCATTAAAAAATATTCGCCTTCTTTCATAGCCCATTCTCCGTCAGGATAAGTCGTTGCTCCAATTGGCAAATATGATTCTTTTATCTGTTTGCTTTGCAAATATACTTTACCACTACTGATACGAACTGTCTCTTCTGGTAAACCAATAACTCTTTTTACATATTTTTTGTTCTCAGGATCACCAGGATATTTTACCACTACTGCATCACCCCTTTCTGGCTTGTGATCTTGCCGAGTAAATGACTTGTCCATCAACACTACCTCGCCATCATGCAAAGTTGGCTCCATTGACTCGCCATCCACAATAAATATGGTAAACCAGAAACTATTTATTAACGAAAAACAAACAATTGCAAAAATTACCCATTTGGTCAAATCAAAAAAAAGACCTCCCCCATAAACTATTTTCTCAAAAAAATCTCTTGTCATATTTTTTATCGTTATTCAAACCCTGGCTCCCTCATCGCGGCAAGAGACCTCCCCACGTAGGAAATTATTGGAAATAAAGCTAAACAAAAATCATCTATGCCCAAGCCGTTTTTATCGGTTACGAACCAATCAGGAATCATGAAATTGTGCTGAGTAAACCTTCTGGCCCAAGCTGCTTCACAATCTAACACGATTGCATAAGGTAAATATGCCTCAAATAGCTGATAAACTGTTGGAGAATATTCAATAGGGTCAGGATCAGCTAGAAACCTTCTAAATGCTAACCAATTAGATAATGCATCATTGCCTAATACTGTACGCAAAGGTATATAGGCTGACATAATAATTATCAACAAAGCCGATACCATCATGCCGACCCAGAAAAAAGCTGTAAACGCAGGTAACAATTTAATGAAAAAACTCATAGCAAAACCAGCTAGACCTAAAATCATAGAAAAAGAGCCAAAGAGCCAATACTTTGCATGAACCTTTCGGGGATTCTCTCGAAAATATCCTAGTCTAGTAGCAATAGCATATATACCAGCTGAAACCATAGAGACGCGTTTGCTATAAATCTGTTCCTGCACTTTTTGCTGTATCGCTTCTTGAGTAGTTGATAAATTATTTTTAAATATTTTTGATAACAAAGCTTTTTCGTATCCCAATAATCTCTGGTCAAACCTACCTTTGCCAAAAGCAAAACCTCTCTCCCTATCTAAAATATAAATATCTTTGCGCAAAGCTAAATCGATAAGAGTCGCTGCGATCTCACGGGAAGTAACTCTTTGATGATACAAAACCCCTACCAAAGCAGCTGGAATTGCCATAGGTGGCGATGAAACGGATTTGTCTGGCATATCAACCTTATTGATACGAAATGTAAAGCGAATAAAAACCAGCATAGCTATAAATGTAATAAATGGCAAAATTATTGCTAAATATACCCAAAACGAGAACTTAGCATAAGTAAAATAATTTATTGCCTGTCTATAAAGAGATTGTTCGATGGTCCCCTTGGGCATTTTAGCTACAATAGATACAGATGCAGTCTGCGAAATACCATATATCTTATATGTAATCGTCGAGTTATCTTTAACTTCTGATCCATAACTGCCAATCCCATGAATAGCTAAAATCTGATGATCGGTTTGAACAGCCACATCTGCAGGTAATTTTAAATTGACTGTTAGCTCATTGATATATGAAGAAGGCTGATCGAGAATTTGTATTCTCACCTCGTCAGCATTTTCAAGAAAGTTAACTCGGTTACCTTCGTCTTTGCCATCAATTAAAATCTTGCCTTTGTTATTAAGAACAATATTCACAGTTTTATCCTGAGATGCTGTATAAACCGGTGTGGTAGAAACATCGGCTGATATCTGATTGTTTTTGTATATATATCCTGCAAATATTACCAAACCAAAAATAACTGCAAAAAATAGCAATTTCCGCTTATATATACCGATTGCTGCCGGCTTTTTAAATTTTCTTCTTTTCACTTCCCTCCACGGCATTTTAGGGATATCTAAATAGATTATACCATAAAGAAATATCAAGTCATCAAGACCCATTATTTTTAGGTTTATAGTTTGTCATCCTTAGGTGTTTTACCGAAGGATCTGTTTGTTTAGGATGTAGGTGGTAGCTTGTAGGGGGGGATGCAATCCATCGGCTAACAGCTAGCGGCCAACTGCTCAATACTTTTTCCAAAATACCAGATACTCTATACCATATACTTAATACTATATACTTGTTTCCTTCCCTATACTCTATACTATATACTGACTATTTGCTGTTTGGATATTTGTATTTTTGTTATGTAATATTGTTTCGGATTTCGATATTCGGATTTCAGATTTATAAAGTGTAGATTCTTCGATTCCTCAGAATGACAATTTTTAAACATCTTATATCTTCTAATAGTCTGTCATCCCGAAGTATCGAGGGATCTTCATATGTTTGTTTTATGATAATTATTCGGTAGATTCTTCGATTCCTCAGAATGACAATATGTTTTGGGTATTTCGTACCTTACTAGTCGCTAACGCTGTGACGAGATTCCTCGACAAGCTCGGAATGACATAAGAATTGAATATTTAATCATTCATTGAAAATTGTTTTTTTTCTTTTTTTGTAAATTGATAATTTATTGTAAATTGTAAATTGAAAATTGTTTCCCCTCTAATAGTCTGTCATCCTGAGGTGTTTTACCGAAGGATCTTCCTATTATATTGTAGATTCTTCCTGCCTGCCGGCAGGCAGGCACCTCCTCCCGCTCTAGCGGGATGGGGCTCAGAATGACAGTCTGTTTTGAATTTTAATATTTTTAACATTTGATATTGTTTCGGATTTCGATATTCGTGCTTCGTGCTTTACCCCATACCAGATACTTCATACTCTATACTTAATACTCTATACTGTTCCTCATACTTGTTACTTAATTAATATCTGATATTTAAAAATTGATATATTTTACCTACTTATAAGCTACAAGCTACCCCCCCTACAACCTATTTATCACCTACAAAGAGTGCTAATCAAAACATCAACAGCCAATTCTGGCAATATACTACCTGATTTTATAACAGACTCTGTGCGACGCAATTGATCATACATTATTATTAATTTTTTCAAGTTTTTATTACGCACTAGAGACAAGGTTTTTTTTACTACAAAAGGATGTAGTTTGGCTAAAGAAGGTAATTCTTTAGTATTAATTCCGCGATCAATAGCATCTTTTACAATAATCATTGTCCTAAATTGATATTCAACCATAGAAAGCATCCTGTGCTCGTTTTCACCATTTTGCATAAATTCAAACCAAAGCTTAAGTGCCGTGGCGGCATCTTTACGTGCTACTGCTTCTACAAATTGAAAGATATCAGGATTTGCCTCTGCTTTGACTAATTTAGCGACATCATCAGAAACAATTTCAACTCGATCTTGTGATTTTGCATACAAAGCAAGCTTTTCTATTTCATTGATAGTTCTTTGAGCATCCCCACCTAATTCTACAGCCAATCGATTTGCAGCTTCCTGCCCTATCTCCACCCCGCGGTTTTTCGCTTCATCGCTAATCCAATTATTCAATTTAACTCCCTGCAATTCATCGAGTAATTTACAATCGGCAATCTTAGTGAGTGTTTTAAACAATTTACCGCGCTTATCCGGCTCTCCGGTTTCGACAAACACGATATCAGTTATGTCTTTGTTGTTTTTCTCATCTTTGCCGCCTTTGTCATTCCCGCGAAGGCGAGAATCTTTAGCTAATCTCTTTGCTATCTCTCCTTTTAGATCATTGTCTTTATTATCCAATAATAAGTTTTTAATGATAATTAACCGCTTCTTGGCCAAAAACGGCATAGCGTTAACAGCTTGGTCGAATTTCGACAATGTCATGTCCTCGCCTTCTAGCTTATCCAAGTTCATCATGCTCGGATCGATCCTCAAAAACTCCTTCTCAATCTTCTTGAGTTCAGAATTTATTAAATATGAATTTTTACCGTAAATAAATTGAAGCATAATGATATTTGATGTATAATTCGTGTTAATCGATGTTCCACCATCCTTTGGAGGGTAATATGACAGACGAACCCGATCATAAGTGCAAGGAGGAAGAGGTTCCTCCCCCACAGGTCAACCCCACTTTGGAGGCCATGGCCTTCCCAAGCGGGAAGATCAGTTGTCCTCCAGGGGCGGATCCATCAGACGTTTACTTCTGCTGCTGACTGTTTCAGGTCAGCAGCCCCATCTCGCCGCCCCCACCAGGGCGGCTTCGTTTTTTAATTTGCAATAAAAAATTATAATTATTTAGTATCTGATAATTGGTATCTAATATTTGTTAATTGTTACTGTCGCTTAAGCTACGACGGGATTCCTGTCTACACAGGAATGACAAAAATGTGCAATTTTGCAATATTTATATTATTACTGTATTCTTAATCCTTAATCCTGTATTCCTACTATAAACTTTATAAACTTTTAATTTTATAAACTTTCTACTCTCCCTTTTGCTCTTACCCCTTCGCCTCCGCCCAATTCTTGCCGAAACCCACCTCAACTTCTATTGGTACACACAATTTTACCACATTTTCCATCGTTTCTTTAACAATTTTTACTACTTCATTCGCTTCTTCTTCCGGTGCCTCCACTACCAATTCATCATGGACAGTCAGGAGCAGTCGGGCAAAATCCGATTGCGAATTATGAATTATGAATGAAGAATTATGGTTAAAATGTTTTAAATCCCTTATTCTTAATTCGTCATCCTTTATTCTATGAACTTTCACGTCCTTAAGTTCTTTCGTTCTTCTGTTCTTCAATTCTTCTGTTAATTTTATCATTGAAAGTTTTAAGATTTCTGCTGCCGATCCCTGCACTGGAGTATTAATAGCCATACGCTGATTAGTTTCGGCAGTAAATCGATTATACGAATTAATCTCCGGAAATTCTCGTCTGAAGCCAAACAGTGTTTCTACATAGCCGTTTTTCTTGGCAAACTCAATCATTTTTTTGCAATAATTGCTAATACCAGAATATACTTCGTTGTAGCGTCTAATATATTCCGCTGCTGCATCTTGGCCGATATTTAACGACTGCGATAAACCGTATGAACTCATGCCATAAAGCACGCCAAAATTTATGGTTTTGGCAAATCTGCGCTCATCTTTGCTTATCTCCTCCGTTTTTTTCTTAAAAATATCGACAGCCGTTTCGGTATGAATATCAAGACCGTTAGTAAACGATTCGATCATGGCTTTATCTTCGGCTAAGCAGGCCACAATGCGCAATTCAATCTGTGAATAATCAGCCGCGATTAGCACTTTGCCGGTATCGGCAATAAATGACTTGCGAATCTCCTCGCCCCATTCGCCTTTAATCGGGATATTTTGCAAATTAGGATTTGACGAAGCAAGTCGTCCAGTAGCCACGTCTTGCGAATAATGAGTGTGCAAACGATCATTCTCGTCAACCATTTTAGGCAGAGGTACAAGATAAGTCGATATTAATTTTGATAATTCCCGATATTTGAGAATTGGAGTAATTATCTGGTGCTGATCTATTATCTTTTTTAATTCGCTGGCCGCCGTAGATACTCCGCTTTTTGTTCGTTTCAATCCTTCTTTCGGCAATTTTAATCTGTCAAACAACACTTCTGCCATCTGGCTGGGAGAATCGAGGTTAAACTCAGAACCTGCTAGCTGAAAAATGTTGGCGGTTAGCCGTTGGCAGTTAGCCGTTAATTCACTCTCCAGTTTTGCAAATTCTTCTATGTCTAGCTTAATCCCTGCTTCTTCCATCTCACGCAAAACCGGCTCGAGCTGCTTGTCTATCTCAGCCGAGGTAATATCGGGAACAATTATCGATTTTCCTAATAAATAATCCCACATGGTTTACAATAACTTCAATTGTTGGTCTTTTTTCAACTGTTCGGACGATTCGCTTTGTTTCTGAACATCATCCACTTTGTCATCTCCAACACTTGCTCCCAATCTTCTAAGTAGCGATTGAAAACCCAACTCTTCGAATAATTCTCTGAGTTTTTCTTTATCATAATTACCAAACTCTGTTTTGTCCAGATCAAACTCTATCGGCACATCCTTGTGAATAGTAGCTAAATACTGGCTGAATAATGCTTGACGATAATAAATAATTAGCAAACTTAAAATTCGAGACTTGATAGAAAGGTTTTTCGAAATTTCATTTATTTCGCCAGTATAATTTTCAATTTTCAATTTCCAATTTTCAATAAATTTTTCAATTTCTAAATCCTCAAATTTGTCATTGGAAATTTTATTTGACATTAGAAATTCGGATTTTGAAATTATCCCGATTTTATCCAGATGGTTAGCAATTAGATCATAAAGCTTCTCAACTGTATCAAAATCCTGCAATAATTGAGTGGCTGTTTTCGGTCCAATACCTGGCACGCCCGGAATATTGTCGCTAGGATCACCAGCCAGTGCTTTTAAATCTATAAAATCTTCCGGTTGCAGATTATATTCTTGTTGAATCACCTCCGCATCAACAATTTGAGTTTGGGATAAACCTTTTTTAAGATTATAAACCCTTACATTGCCATCTATCAGCTGAAAAATGTCTTTGTCGCCAGAGACAATGAATATTTCTAGATTGTAGTCATTGGGCGTTAGCTTTTTAGCTATTTCGTTGTCATTCTGAGTGCTTTGCGAAGAATCTTCATTTTTTTGAATTGTTTCGGATTTCGTTATTTGGTTTTTTGGTTTTAAATTTTGGATTTGTTTCGTGATGGTTCCTATCACATCGTCAGCCTCAAACCCGTGCATTTCGTAAATGGGAATTCCAAAGGTATCTACCAGCTCTTTGACTCGAGGAATTTGATCGTATAGCTCCTGATCGGCTTTGACTCTGGTAGCCTTGTATTCCTGATACTGCTCATGACGAAAAGTGGGACCAGCCAAATCGAAAGAAGCCGCAATATAACTCGGCTTTAAATCTTCGAGAACTTTAATTAGAGTTGTGGCAAAGCCATAAACTGCATTAGTCTGCTCGCCCTTGCGCGTATGCAAGGTCTTGGGTATAGCATGATATGCCCGATGAATTATAGCATTACCATCTATTAAAACAATTTTTTTCATGTTTAGATCGTATCATCACCACAAAAAAATTAAAAGTTTATGACAACTCTATATATTACCTAGCTATCTCGATCGTATCGAAACCGATTTTCTTTACTGTACTAGTTCTAAATAAATTTTCATCCAATAAATAATTTACTATTCTGGTTTTGCTATCGCCGCTAGCTAGACTTGGTATAGATTTATTCTGAACCGTCGGCAAGATACTCAAAGTAACTTTATCTTCAGCTACAATACCAGCAACAATAATGCTCTCTTGGGTGGGTTTGGAAAAATATTGATCAAAAACCAAATTACCCAATGAATATATTACCGGCTTGCCATCTACAATCTCCATATCCTGAATTACATGAGGATGAGAACCGATAACCATATCGGCGCCGGCAATAATCCAACTTTTTGCCAGATTTTCCTGATTGGTATTGTGTTTTTGATTATATTCTTCGCCCCAATGCGGCATAATGATTACGAATCTCCCAGCTTGCTTCTCGGTACTAATCGCTTGATTAAAAATATTTTTATCATACAAAGTCAGAGCATCAATCGGCAAAATTGACATCGTAATACTGCTTTCAATACGTAATATATCTTCATTTTTATCAAACCCCACCTGACGACCAGCATAATTGATACCAGCCTCCTTAAGCAATCGTTGTGTAGTAGCAAAACCGCTAACGCCAGCATTTAAAGTGTGATTGTTAGCCAATGATACTGCGTTTATCTTAGCAGATTTAAGTGCATTAATAGTGGTAGGTGGCATATTAAAGACCAGAGATCGGTTAGGATAATCGTCGCTGATCGGAATATCGCTTATTGGACCCTCTAGATTTAGCATAGAAAGATCAACTCCACCAAAAACGTTGCTACCCAAGCCACTAAAGACTTTTTCTATCCCATCTTTTTTATAATTATGCCAAACATCACGGTCCAACATGGTATCGCCGCCGATAATAAAAGTCGATAACTTTTTTTTATCGGCTTGTGCTGTCGAGTAGAAACCGCAAATATAGCCGGTTGAAGCAATATCATGAGCCGTGTCAGCATCGCCAGTGTTGCTGTGACTAGTTAGCTCCAAATTTTTTGTACCAATCAATTCGGCAAGTTTAGTAGCTAAATATAAAGATTGCGGAGAATCCGATTCTGACCTCCATATCGCCTCATAATCAAAATTTTCCAGAGCAGTGACAGTATACTGATCATGAACATTAGACAAAGCAATCGGGCTAAATTGCGACAAATTTGTCGATGCTACAATCAGACAATCGTATCGGCATTGATTGTATACTGTATCTACAAGCTTTTTGGTAATTTCTTGCGAAGACGTATTATTGATCATTAGCATAAGATAAGATGCTTCGGGCAAATATTTTGATACAGAAGGCAAAATATTTGTAATGCCATATTCTTCGACAAAATCTTGCTTGTTTTCTGCGGCTATTTGGCTGGATACGATATTATCGTATATCTGCTTATTTAGTAGTAAATCACCATTCTGCATTTGCCATGATTCTGGATAAATTTGAATATCACCGCTCCCTGCACTTCTATGATTTGCTGTAATTATTACAACGGTTTTGTAAGTTCCCTTATCGATAGCTTGCTTCAATACAGTAGCTCTAATATCCTCAGCTGATAAAATATGAGGCAATATCACGACTTTAGAGATAATTTTATCTTCAGTTTGATTTCGATTGGCTCCATTGCGTGTTACTGATAGAGATTCTCTATAAGGTCTAGCGATAAAGATACCAAAACAAACCGCCAAAGTTAGAACTAGAAAAATTACAATAAAAATAATTTTTTTCATTACCTATATTGTATCACACAGTCGAATTATTTGACTGCATTATAATACAGCACATTAGCTACAATCTGAGCCATCTCGCCTCTGGTTACCACTTGATTCGGACAAAATTTATTGTGGTTTTTGTTATCGCAGTTTGGAATGATCTGAGTTTTCTGTAAACTAATTTTTTGAATATCATTGTAATTCCAAAAATTAGTAGCCACATCCGAAAATCTCGTAATTTTAGTTGAATTTGTTAATTTCATCGCCCTAACCAAAAATGATGTTAACTCTGCTCTAGTAATCTTTTTATAGGGGCAAAACATTAAAGGATTTGCAGAACAACCAGAAGTTATTTTATTTTTATACAAAGCGTTGATAGCTGTAATATTTTTATCATAACTTTTAACATCACTAAAAATTCTTTCTTTTGAAGCCAAAGGTAATGAAAATAATTTAGCAATAATTGTTGCAACTTCTGCGCGATTAAGCTCTTGAGATGGTATAAAATTTCCGTTATTTAGACCATCCATAATTACATTAGTCGTTACGATCTGTATTGCAGGTCAATAAATATTGTCAATCTTAACATCGGGATATTCTCTAAGAGAAATTCTTGTCTTAGCCTCAACAAGAGTTTTTTGCACTTTAACCGATTTTATTTTTCTTGGTTGAACTTTTTCCTTGACCGAAATCGCCGCAAGCGCTCCTACAGCTTGGCCATTTAACATCGTGATTGGCTGCAACCTTGTAGCACTATTAACAATCCTACTTTGAGAAATATTTTCCTCGGCGACTAAAAATCCATCGTTTTCTCTTCCCTCTTCCCCAACAAAATTTGGGTTTTAACCCATATAACTCAACGCTACAAATGTTATAATTGCTACAATTGTTCCATATGCAAACGAATCATTATGCTTGCTTTTAAATGCCATGGGCATCAACTCATGACAAGAAATGTACAACATAGCCCCAGCCGCTACTGATAAAAAGATATAATTAATGTGAGAAAAATATTCTATTAAAACAATCCCCAATACTGCTCCTGCTAACGAAGCTAAAGTAGAAAAAACAGCAGATTTATAACAAAAACCACCCTTTAACCCTCTTGAAGCCGCCGTCATGGCATAACCTTCGGGAATGTTATGCAAAAATGATGAAATGATTACTACTAAACCTAAAGATGTTGATGATCCAAAAGAAGCAGGGATCGCAAATCCTTCTGGGAAATCATGTAATATTAGTCCGATGGCAATCAGATAAGATGCCCGCAACATACATTTTTGGTCACAATTTTTTATCTCATGAAAAGCATGCATATGAGGAATAATAGCATTTGCTATAGCAATAAGTAGTATTCCAGCTATGACAAACAAGCTACTTTTATAAATACCCCCATCTGAAATTGAAGCAGGAATCAATTCTACTCCCGAGATCAACAACATTATCATTGCAGCAAAAGAAGCTCCAAAAACCGAGGTTTTTTCTCCATAATCACGTCTAGACCCTATCCATACCCCTAAAAAAGTCGCAGCCCCAGCAATAATAGCTAAAATTATGACATATAAATTATTCATAGTTTAATATTATCAGAATTTTCTACTTTTTAACCAGCTTTTATATCCATTTAATGCTTTTTGCTAATATTCTTATACAATTATGTAAAAAAATAATAAATCCTAAAGCTAAAACACCAGCTAAACTAAAACCATCGAATATTGTTGCAAAAGCGCAAAGCAAGCAAAGACATGGTCAGCTAGCCAACAAAACCATTTGATTTTTTTATCAAACCCCATGCTATTACAAAGTAGTAAATGACATCGGTTAGTAATAATAAAAAGAATATTAAACGTAGAATCAAAGATATATCGAAATTAAAAAAAGTATAATTAACCACCAAAATTAGTACGGCTATTCCAGAAAAAAAATGAGAAAAAAT
>CAYMCH010000018.1:0-16701 GCA_964389035.1 uncultured Candidatus Saccharibacteria bacterium
ACATCGACCGCATCCAACACATGTAGGGTAACCTAGTTCGTGTGGTGCGCGTACAAATTTGTGATGATACCAGTTATAAAGGCGATCGGTGTTAGTCGGTCTTAAATCGTTACCGAATTGTATTTGAGAGAAATCAGCGGAGAAACAGTTAGTCCAATTGAGACAATGTTTGCAGCTACCATCTAATTGATTTTCAAAATCTTGATCAAAACAAAAGCACAGAGGACAAACTGCACTACAGGCTCCGCAAGCAAAACAGTTATTAGCAATGCTTAGCCAAAAATCATGTGTTAAATTTTTGTCGTCAATAATTTTTTTTGTTTGTTCTAGATCAATTTTGTCTGATTTAATTTTTGGCTTATAAACTAATTTTTTGTTAACAGATTTTAGACCAATCTTATTTATTATCTCTTTGGCTTTCCAGCCATTAGCTATAATATTATATTTTTCATCATCTTTAACAACAAACATATCGTAATTATACAATTTGTCTAAATTGAATAGGTCGCAAAAACAGTTATGGTCTGGTATGCAATTACTGCCTACAATAAAAATATCACTTCTGGATAAAATTAAGCCAGAATCATTAAATTGTTTTAAAAATAAATTCAAAGCTACTATATCGCATAACGGCAAAGCTAAAAAGGCTATTTTAGTTTCTTGAGTTCCCACATTTTTATTGTTAGGAAATAAAATATTTTTAAAAGAAAAAATTGTTTTTTTTGATTGCCATGAAATATCTGAAATATTGATTATTTCGCTATACATCTCAATATTATTTATAGACTTAGGAGCATAAATTTTAAAATCCGAGCTTATTAGCTCGGCAATGTGGTTCAACTGATGTTTCGATGCATGATAGTACATAGTACAATGTCCCTCCAATTTATCTTATGCTTTTGTATTTTACTATAAAATATCATGATGGTAAAATAATTATAGATAAATTATAAATTAAAATATTATAATTGGAGGAATAATGAAAAGCATAAGAGAGGCAGATTTAAATGGTAAGACCGTATTTTTAAGAGTAGATTATAATGTACCAATGAAAGACGGAAAAATTCTTGATATCAATCGGATTAAGAAATCAACGGCGACAATTAAGTATATTCTAGAACACCGAGCAAAAATTGTTATAGCGACCCACTTGGGCAAACCTAAAGGTAAGATTGATCCTAAAACATCTACTGTGCCTCTGGCAGAGGAGCTAGCTAAGGAGATTAAATATAAAGTTTATGCAACTGATTATGTGATTGAAGACTCGGTGAAAGAAAAAGTAGATTCTATGAAACCCGGAGATATTTTGATGCTTGGTAATTTGCGCTGGCATCCCGGCGAGGAAGCTAATGATGATCAATATGCTAAAAAATTGTCTTCTTACGCTGATTTGTATGTTAATGATGCTTTTGGAGCATCACATCGTGCACATGCTTCCATAGAGGCAATTACCCATCATTTACCAAGTTATGCTGGTTTTCTGCTAGAATCAGAAATTACTACATTGTCATTGTTGTTGCAAAATCCTGTTTCTCCATTTTACCTCATTATGGGTGGCGCAAAAATTGAAGACAAAGCTGCAATGATAGAAAATTTAGCTCCCAAAGTTGATAAAATTTTTGTTGGTGGTGGTATCGCCAATACATTTTTAGCTGCACGGGGTGACGATATATCTAATTCTCTTTATGAGCCTGAGATGGTAGATAAATGCAAAGCTTTATTATCTGATCTTGGAAATAAAATAATTTTGCCTATTGACAGTATTAACGAAAAAATGCAAGATGGCGGTTTTGCTATAATGGATATTGGTTCTGAAACAAGAAAATTGTTTGTTGAAGAAATGGAGGGAGCAAAAACTATATTTTGGAATGGCAACATGGGCAAATCAGAAGAACAGGAGTATGAAGGAGGTACGAAAATTATTGCTTCAGCAGTCGCTGATAGCCTGGCTACAACCGTAGTAGCAGGGGGAGATACAGTTGGTTTTATCTTAAACCATAATCTAGAACACGGTTTGAGTTTTATCTCTACAGGAGGAGGGGCAGCTTTGGAATTTCTAGCTGGAGATAAATTACCTGGTGTCGAATCATTAAATAATTTGGCTTAATAATTTGGAGTAGATATGTTTAATATCAAAAAAGAATTGTATTTTGCTTGGGAAGAGAAAAGGGCATTGGGTGCTTTTAATGTTTTTGATTTGGAGACTGCCCAAGCTGTAGCAGAAGCATCAGCTGAGTGCGATTATCCTGTAATTATGCAGATTACTCCGACTGCTATAGAATATGCCGGTTTGAAACAAATATTTGATATTGCCAAAAACGAGATTTTTCAAAAAGGTATCAAAGCGGCAATTCATTTGGATCATGGCAAAGATTTTGGTATAGCTAAAAATTGTGTAGATGCTGGTTTTAATTCAGTAATGATTGATGGATCTAAGCTAGATTTTGAGGGCAATGTATATTTAACTAAAAAAGTGGTAAATTATGCTTCAAAATTTGATGTAATGGTAGAGGGTGAAATTGGTGTTATTTCACGTGAAGAAGGTGGTAAGTTAAGTGGTCAGGGTGAGTATACAAGACCGGAGGTAGTAAAAGATTTTGCTGAAAAAACCGGTGTAGATATTTTGGCTGTATCAGTGGGTAATGAGCACGGAGCGCCTAAAGGCGAAAAACTAGATATAGATTTATTGGGAAAAATTGCTGAAATTACCCCAATACCTTTGGTGATGCATGGAGCATCTGGGTTGAGTGAGGAGGATGTAAGATTGGCAGTCAAATGTGGTATTGTAAAATTAAATATTGATACAAACATTCGCAAAGTATTTGTTGAAAACTTTTCGGAAAAACATCCTGGAGTTAAAGATCCGCGAGAAATTCTTACAGAAGCTAAAAATGAAGCAAAAGAAATTGTTAAAAAATATATCAACATTTTATCTGGAAGGTATTAAGTATTATGAAGTATGATATCGTAACAATCGGTGATGCAAGCGAAGATATTTTTGTGCGTCCAAGAGATTTAAAAATGGTATCCGATCCAAGGTTTGTTTCTGGTAAGGGGGCTAGTTTTGAATTAGGAGAAAAGATATTACTAGATGATGTTCAGTATGAAGTTGGCGGCTCTGCTTGCAATAATTCGATAGCATTTTCTAGACAAGGTCTAAAAACAGCAGCCATTGTTGCGGTTGGAGAAGATACTCCTGGTCAAAAAATTGAAAATAATTTTATTAAAGAGGGAGTCGATACGTCTTTGTTGCAACAACATGCTAAATATAAGACAAATTTTTCTGTAGTTTTTAACATCGGTAGTGAAAGAACAATTTTTGTATATCATGGTTTAGACGATTACTCATGTTTAAAGCCAAAGAATAATTTAGACACGAAGTGGATTTTTTTAGCTCCTATGGGTGATGGTGATGAAGAAGTAATAAAGGGTGTAATAACTTTGGCAGCCGAAAAAAATGTAAAAATTGCTTGGAATCCAGGTAGTATTCAAATTAAAAAAACCGCACAACATTATCGAAAATTATTAGAATGTACAACAATTTTATTTTTAAATCGCGAGGAAAGCATTCGATTTGCAAATTTTCCGGTAGTTCCACAACCTAAAGAACTTGTGAAAGCTTTGCATAGTTATGGGGCAAAAATAGTTGTAATGACTGATGGAAAAAAGGGTTCAACTACATATGATGGTGATCATTTTTATCATGCAAATGTATTGCCATGCGAAAAAAAGGATGCTACCGGAGCTGGTGACAGTTTTTCGACAGGTTTTACGGGTAGATTAATTCGGGAAGACGATCTTGGTCCTGGAGCGGTAACTGAAGCTTTGGCTTGGGGAGTAGTAAATTCAACTTCAGTTGTATCTTATATAGGTGCTCAAGCTGGCTTGCTTTCGTTAAGAGAAATTGAGAAGCGAATTTCGGAAAATAGTATAAATATCGAAATGGACTAGAATAAATAATGATGTAACTACAGGGTCAAACACGGATTTATATAGTAAAAATTATGAATTATGAATTATGAATTAAGGATTTAGAATACAGAATTTAATTAGTAGATAGCAGTACATAGCTTGTAGTTAATTTTCAATTTTTAATAAATATCCAATTAACTAATTCCCAATATCTAAATAGACTGTCATTGTGGTGAATATATCTGTTTGCTGGCAGGCAGTATGATCTTTTGAATATATATTTCAAACAAACATGAGAAAACTCTCCAATAAAACACTTCAGGGTGACAGACTATTGTAGCTAATAATCATTCATTTGTTACTACTTACTACGTGCTATTATCTGCTATCTGTATTCTGAATTTTGTATTTTTTTGCATTATACATATTACATTATACATTTCACATTTACCATTTTGCATTTATTATTTATTATCTTATATGTTTCTTAAAATTTACTACTCATAAACAAATAAATAATTGTAACCTTGACACCGAGTGTGGATAAATATACGATAATGTTGTATATATTATTTTCGCATTAATAAAGCGAAAGGATTTTATGGAACGAGAAAAGTTGACAGTAACAGTTAAAAAAGATCTTATTAAAAAAATTGATGCCATAGTTGATGGGCGTAAAATTCGTAATCGATCTCATGCTACAGAATATTTAATCGAAGCTGGATTGGGTATAAATAAGGTTAAAAAAGCTATTGTCTTAGTTGGGGGAGAAGGAACACGACTTAGACCATTTACTTACGAATTACCTAAGGCATTACTACCTATACATGGCAAGCCAATGGTACAGCATGTACTAGAATTGTTAAAAACTCATGGCGTAACAGATATATACTTGGCTATTGGCTACAAGGGTGAACAGATCAAAGAATACTTTGGTGACGGTGCAAAATTTGGCTTGAACATCAGGTACATTGCAGAAAAAACTCCGCTTGGCACAGCTGGTCCTCTCCGCTTAGCCAAAAAATATCTTGACGAAACATTTTTCATAGTATGGGGCGATATATTATCTCATATTGATCTAACAGATTTTATCCATTTTCATAAAAATAATGAAGGGTTGGCGACAGTCGCTCTAACAGATGTAGAAGATCCAAGTCGCTTTGGAGTTGCAGAAATGAAAGGTAGTAAAGTTACTTGCTTTGTCGAAAAACCATCCAAAGAAGAAGCTCCAAGCAATTTAATAAATGCTGGTATGGCAATTATTGAGCCGTCAGTAATAGATAATTATATTCCATCGAGTGGCAAGGCTATGATTGAATATGATGTTTACCCTAAACTTGCAGTAGAAGGCAAGTTATACGGCTATCCTTTTTCGGGACAGTGGTTTGATACAGGTACACATGAGGCATACGAGAAAGCTATAAAAGAGTGGGGAAACGAGTAAAAAGTTATTAAATCATAAAGCTTATGAGACAGGCATTAAAAAAAGAAGTAAAGATTGATGTACCTGTGAGGGCGGATATTGCCGGTGGGTTTAGCGATATTGCTTATTATCTGGATAAATATCAAATAGAAAAAGGTGAGGTTATCAACATTTCTTTACCTGTGTTTCTTAATATTATTGCACATATAGATGATGAAAATGCCAACATGGTAGTGGAATTACCTGATTTAGGTGAGCAGATCGAAGGGGATATAAATGAACTAAGCAAGCAGGACAATGATAACGTCAGCCAAATAATCAAGCATTTTGTACAGCTTTTTGATTTGGATATAAATGGGTTGCATATTAGCGTAGACGGTGGTGGGAAAATTCCGCCTGCTTCAGGACTAGGCACTTCTTCTGCGGTTGGAGTAGGTATTATCCAAGCCCTAAGCCAATTGTATGGGTTATCTGGCATTAATCCTTGTGAATTGAATTACTTAATCGAATTGGCTATGGGGGTAATGGGTGGCAAGCAAGATTATTATGCAGCTTGGGTTAAGGGAATAGGCTATTATCATTTTTGCGGTCCCAATAAAAGTATGGTGAATTTGGCTGGAAATTTGAATGAAAATTCACAGCAGTATAAGTGGCTGAGCAAAAGAATAATGGTGTTTTATTCAGGAGTTTCACGCTCTAGCGGTGTAGCAAATTCTGAACCGGAGCGAAAAGTAGAAAGCGATCCAGATATTGTGCGTAGAATAGCCAAAGTAGCTGGTGAATCATGGATAGCCATAAAAAATATGGATCAAGATGGTATAAGAGCAGCCGTTACTAAAGATCGCCAAAATAGAAGTGAATTATCGAGTGTTTATTATATTAATACTATGAAAAAAATGGGGGAGATTGCAGAGAAAATGGACTATGCACATCGCGCCTGCGGCGCCGGAATGGGTGGCTGCATGCTATTTTTTGGTGATTCTAGTAAACACAATGAACTCGAAAAGGAACTAAAGAAAATTGGGGGATGGAGAGTGGTGTAAAGAATACAGGTGAAAGGTTATAGTTTAAAGCGGGGAAGGGTAGTATAGAGTATTTTGTATAAAGTATTGAGTATTTGGGTACTTAAAGAATAACAATAGATGTAGATTCCTCAGAATGACTATTTTGTTATTGATTAGTGATCCAGTATTGTAAAAAATAAGAAATATTTGTTAGATGGTTACTAAAATAGATCCCCGGGCCATGGCTAGCACCTGCCCGAGGATGACACTTACGTAACAACGGTAGTAAAAATTAAAAAATCTCATGAGAATCTCCCTGAATGGTGCAGGGGATTTTTTGGTTTTGCATAAAAATACATGGTGGCGATAGAATATCGAAATATCGATGTTGGCGGATTTAAGAGGATTGAACAATTACTGTATATATGGTATAAGATAGAGTCGAGAGACAAAAAATAAGGGGGGGTTGTTCATGAAAAAACGATTCACAAATTGGATGTGGAGGAGCCGGAAGCTGGCTTCTCGTTACTCAACTTCCCCGCGATCGGTTGCGGGGACCCGCCTTGCGGCGGGTAGGATGGTGGTCGGCGGATTCTCCCTGATGACGGGAGAATTGCCAAGAAACCCTTTGTGGAGGGGAAAAACTTTCCCTCCAAAAGTTGAAAACCGTGGCGGCTCAAAGTGAGTCGCCGCCGTACTCTTTGAAACACTCACTTCAAAAATCCTTTTTAATTTGATATGATAATGTTAATAAGGTAGAAACAAATATCAGGTTGAAAAGGTTTTTTTAATTTTATTTATTTAAAGCTTGCCCGCATTAGCGAATAAGTTTTGATTTTGGTGTAATTATTTGGGAGAAATATGAAAATTCAGAAAGAAGATCTTAAGAAAAGCAAAGTAAAATTAGTCATTGATGTTGAGCCAAGTGAATTGGTTGGTTATTACAGAAAAACATATGAAAAGATTGCTTCCGATGTAAAAATTGACGGTTTTAGAGCAGGCAAAGCCCCATACAAAATGATCGAAGGCGTGGTAGGTTATAATCGCTTGTTGGCTGAGGGGCTAGATGAGGCTATGAATATGAGCTATCAAATGGCTATCGGTAAAGAAAAAATATTTCCAGTTTCATCGCCTAAAGTTGAAATAAAAAAATCACCACAATTTTCTTTGGATGAAACTGAAATATTGGATAGCTTGGTTTTTGAAATTGAAGTTGATGTAATGCCTGAGGTAAAATTAAAAGATTATTCAAAAGCTAAGGTAAAAGCACCAGAAAAAAGAAAAGCCGATGACAAAGAAGTGCAGAAGATTCTTGATCAGCTAATGAAACAGAAGGCGACATTTAAAGATAGAGAAGGGGCTGTAAAAAAAGGTGACAGAGTAGATATTACTTTTGATGGTTATATTAAAAATGTAAAAATCGATAAGATGTGCTCAAAAAATCATCCACTAATTTTGGGTGAGGGATCTCTGATTCCAGGTTTTGAAGATGGAATTGTGGGTATGAAAAAAGGCGAGAGAAAAGAATTGCAACTCAAGTTTCCAAAAGATTATCATGATAAAGAAATTGCTAGTAAAGAAGCAAAATTTGAGATTACTCTAAATGATGCTAAAGAAGTGGTATTGCCCACTTTGGATAAAGAATTTGCCAAGCAATTTGGGCATAATTCTGTCGAAAAACTGATGTCTGAGATCAAAAAAAGTCTCGAAATGGAGATGTCAAAAGAATATAAAGATAAATTGGAGACAGCAGTGCTTGAAAAAATGATTACTTATATTGAAACAGAAATTCCAGAGAGCTTAATAACCCAAGAGACAGAGAGAATCTTGGAAGGTTACCGAAGCCAAATTGAGGGGTATGGTCTTAAGTTTGAGCAATATCTGGAAAATATGAAGAAAACCGTAGGAGATCTCAGAAAAGAGATGGGTGGACAGGCTGAAAAAAATGTCAAAGTAGGATTGATGTTGGGCAAGGTGATTGAAGAACAAAAAATAGATCACAAGGATACTGAGGCCGGAAAGAAAGCATTGGATTACTTGGTAAAAGAACTTACAAAATAGTTGAGTTATATAATTCTTTAGTTATTTTTATAGGTGACATAGTGAGCTGAATGGAAACCTTGTGAGCAATCTTTCGACAAGTCTTCAACTTCGAGTTTGCTTAAGACTCGAGGAGATCAAGACAAGCTCTATTGAGAAAAGATTGCCACATCTCCTACCAATAGCAGGGTGGCTCGCAATAACGAACAGATAAATATCAAGAATTTAATGTGTTTGGAGGGAGTGGTGACGAATACCTTTATCGGGGTACTTAGAAGCAGAAACTTTTTGAAATTATGGATTGGTCAAGTTTCTTCTCAGTTGGCTTATAATATTGTAAATTTTGTAATTATTTTACATATTTATGAATTGACTGGATCAAGTACTTCGATATCTTTAGTTTTAATTGCTTCTGCTTTGCCTAGTGTATTGTTTGGTTCTTTTTCTGGTGTGTTAGCTGATCGAATAGATTATAAAAAAATATTGGTCTATACTTCTTTTTTGCGTTTTTTTGCTGTCTTAATTTTAATATTTTCAAAAAATAATGTTTTAGGTTTGCTAGAGATTGTGTTTTTAATATCATTAATCTCGCAATTTTTTACACCAGCTGAATCCTCATCGATCCCTCTAATTATTAAAGAGAAAAAATTAGTTGCGGCCAATTCGGTGGTTGTTACTACAACATACATTACCATGCTTATCGGATATAGCATGGCTGGTCCGTTGATGGAACTCCTTACCACTAGAGGAGCATTATTGTTTGCGGCTTCATTGTATTTAGTGGGATCATATTCTATATACAACATGAAAAAATATGATTACAAAAAAATTAAAAAAATAACTTTGAGCAATCTAACTAATAATATTGAACAAGTATGGAAACAGACCAAGTCATCTTTCTCTAGCTTAAAAGACAATACTCAATTGTA
This sequence comes from uncultured Candidatus Saccharibacteria bacterium, assembly GCA_964389035.1. Taxonomy (GTDB): domain Bacteria; phylum Patescibacteriota; class UBA1384; order XYA2-FULL-43-10; family XYA2-FULL-43-10; genus CAYMCH01. The sequence goes on from CAYMCH010000018.1 coordinate 9,309, forward strand.
TTTACCTATTACAAAATTAACTTTGGGATGGGTGGTTTTGGGGGCATTTATTGTATTAATGCCGGCTTTTGCTGAAAATGAGATTGGCTTAACAACAAAGATGATAGGACCGCTACTTATTGCACCTGCTGGATTAGGCATGCTAATTGGTTCTTATGCTCTAGATAAAAAAAGAACTTTTACCTACAATAAGGCAGCGAACATCGGTTTTGTTTTTACTGGTTTTAGTTTGTTTTTATTCTCTTTACATAGATATTACGATCAAATGTTTTGTGCTATTCCTGTTACAGTTTTGCTAATGGTAGCAATGGGAACTTTTTGTTCTGTGGTATATGTTTCTTCTCAAACTATGCTTCATGTCAGAACTGATGAAAATATTAGAGGCAGGATCTTTGGCATATCCTCAATGTTTACAAATTTAGCGATGTCTATTCCTGCTATTGTTGTTGGTGGAATATCCGATCTTTCTTCTCCGTTTGCAATGATACTATCATTGTCTATTATCACGATATGTTACGGTGTATTCAGTTATAAAAAAGAAGTGTCAGATTTGTATATAATAGGATTAAAAAATGGAAGATTGTAATAACATGACAAAGGATAATAGTCATAAATATTTTTCAGGGAAAGAAAAAAAACTAATCAACGATATGGTTAATAATAAGTATTCTCATTTAGAAACTGCTATGGAATACGAAAAAAAAATTTATATGATTCAAAAATCTAGCCATGTCGCATTTTATAAGTTTTCTTTTTTGCACAATTATTTAAGAATGAAATATTCTTGGTACTATAAATGGCACTTGAAAAATAATTTTAACTTTATTCATTTTTCAATATTATTAGCTTTTATTGTGCTCATTGTAATAATCATTTACTTCAAATTTGTCTATGTTTAGAAAAAAAGATAAAGATAAATTAAAAGAACTTCAAAGATTTGCTGAGTTTGAAAAAAGGCAAGTCGATGATATGACCGAAGCGGAAAAATATCACTTGAAGATAGCTTCAGAAATTGATAAGCAAATTTGTATTATTCAAAAATCTACAAAAGTTAATATCCCGCAGCTTTCATGGCTACACAATTACATGCGAATGAAATTTGGATGGTATAGGCTTTGGCATCAAAATAAATATTCTAATTTTGTGAATTTATTGTTGTTTATTTCTATGTCGCTAAGTTTATTAGTTGGCTTTGCCTTTTCATTATATAGTGGTGTGTTGCCTGCAAAAGCGGAGTTTGTTATTAAACAAAATACAGATATGCAATTTGACCAGAATGATTCTCCTGAATTCGTGATTGATAGTAACGGTGTGATGGTCTCAAATGAATACAAAAAAGGTTACAATTCATTGGATATAGATAGTAATAGGATTTCTGCTTATGTAGATGAGGATAGTATGAACTCATCATACAAAATTGAAATTAGTACTATAGATAAAAATCCCGGGAAATATTTATTAACTTTAAATGATAAATATCAATATAGACCCGGATTGCACAAAATCGTAGTAAATATTCAGAGTAACGGCAATAGTCAAATTCTTGAAAAAGAATTTTATTGGGGTGTTTTAACTATCAATACAAATAAATCACATTATCAATTAGGCGAGGTTGGCGAGATAAATATCAATTCATATTCTGATGATGGTAGTGAATTATGCGGATTACCATTAACTTTGGAAATTATTGATCCAGACGGAGAAAAAACTACAATACATACATTAAGTGATAATAAAAAAATAGAAATTCAAAACGATTGCTCTAAAAAAAAATCAGATCAAGCTAATTATAAATCACTTATTGAACTCAAAAAAGCAGGCACATTTAAAATCAATGCATTGTTGGAAGCAAAAAAGGGAATATTGCAAAGCGAAACAGAATTTGTTGTACAAGCTAACCCTGAAATCATTATAAATCGTATGACACCAAATTTTATTTTGTCTTCAGAGAAAAATAAAAACACTTTAGAGATAAAATCAAATATAGATTATCCCGGACCAGTAATTGAATACGTGCCGGTAAATTTTGAAATTTATCCGCAAGACGGTATGGTGGTAGAGAAAAATAATGGTCAAAAAAAATTGATGTGGGAATATTCATTTAAATCTGGCGAGAAAAAAATTTTTAGCTACAAATATTCTGTGCCAGATGTGGCGCCACTGCATTATAAAGTAGGTAATGCTAAAATCGGTCCTCAAGTAGATTCTGACGGAACTATTGACAAATCAAATCATGTGTTTCGAGAAAATCGTTATTGGGATATTTCAGTTAGATTGTCGGACAAAGCAAAAGATCAGGGCACCTTAGTGCAAAATGATGAATCGAATACTTTTAAAGTAAAAAATGAAGAGAAAGAAATAGTTGATAAAAGAACTGAAACCTTTAAGACTTTTGATAAAGGAGATGGTCAGTATCGGATAGGTGGTTCAATGGGTGCAGTGCATTATAAGAAAGATCCTTTTGATGAAAATGAAGAGTTAAAAGAAATTAATTTGTCACTAAAAATTAATGAGAGAAAAAAAGCAAATGGTTATGATTATTATCTTGATGAAAATGGTTATCAGGTGCAAATTTGGAACTCTCGAAGGATAAATGGCGAAAATATAAATTATATAGCAAAATTTATCCGTGCAGATGAAAGTATATCTATGGCTCCGGCAGTTTTGGCATGGGAAAACAAATTGGGCGAAGTACAAGAGATATCTAAACCAAATACTGGGATATTGCCCGAGATTGATAATAAAGAGCATATCATTACTTGGAAAGATGTTTTTGGCACAGGAATACATTTTCAATATAATATTTCTCCGGAAAAATTTTTCAAAACTGTGATTATTGAAAATTATTCTAACTTGCTCGAGCCGGTCATCGAGAAGGACGGACTAAAGCTAACTGTAGTTATGAGTACATCATGGACCGATGTAGAGGCAAATAATGGTTTTGCTAAAGACAACGAAAATATCAGCTTGAGTACAGAATATAATTTCAAAGCGAGAAAAGCAGAAAAAAAGGATAACCCAAACCAATATTCATACAAAAATTCGGAAAATTGTGATCTTTGGTCAGTGCAAGAACCTAAAGCTTGGGATAGTTCAGAAGAAAAAAAGATGTTTGATATAAATTGGAGTATAGAAGAGATTGATAAATATAGTTTTATAAAGTTAAGCTCATATTATATAGATTTAGATCAATCAATAATAACTTATCCGTTTTACATAGATGCTTCGATATCGCAGGAAGTAGTTGGCATTGGTACTGACGATGCTTATGCAACAAGTACTACAGGCGCATGGAGTCTAACCGGAACTAGAAATTATTTAAATCAATCTACATATGCAAGGTCCAATGGTTTTCGTTGGACTAGTGTACCAATTCCCCAAGGTGCTGATATTACTTCTGCAAATATGGGATTGTATTGGTACAATGCTACTAACGATAATCCGAATGTTTTAATATATGGCAACAATGTTGACAGCGCAACTACATTTAGCTCATCTTCTGATTCCTTTGCCTTGAGGGACAAAACTACTGCTTATGCCCAATGGACGGAATCTGATGTAGCTAATTGGGGGTCGAGTGTCGATTTTTCTTCGGTAGTGGAAGAGATAGTTGGTAGAACGGGTTGGTCTGATGGTAATGATTTGGCATTATTGACTACTTATGCCGGTTCGGGGGCTACTATAGCTTATTACTTTACTTATGAAATGGGTAGTGCTTATGGCGCTAGATTTAATGCTAGCTATGCTGCGAATATAACTATATCAGGTACAGTATATACAGCTGAAAATAAATCAACAAACATTGGAGCCGATAAAACTATTGCATTATCAATAGACGGTGGAGCGAAGAGCACTGTCGAGACAACGAACGGCGGAGCTTTTTCTTTTACAGATATTGCTGGAGCTACAGCAGGTAAGACCATTACATTATTCATAGATGATGAAACAGAGGAATCAAACCTTGTCACAATATCAAATGACGAGGATATTACAGGATTGGAGATGTATACCAATAAGATTGTACTTAAACATGAAAACTCTGGACCTTTAACTAATTCCAACTTAGACACAGCGAATAATTGTGGAGATGACGAAATACATTACTTAGGTACAACAAATATTGATTTTGCTGATGACTTTGAAGTATGGATTGAAGCAGGAAAAAATTATACCCCAGGTGGAGCAGTAGAAGCTGAAGATTTTGAAGTTAGGGGTTCTGCTGCCACTTTTAATTCTGCTGAAAATGATGTCACAATTCATGGTTTATGGACAGTGGATCCTGCGGGGATATTTGTTTCAAGTGGGACTGTAACTTTTGATGGCTCAAGCGGTATTCAAATATTAAATGCTGGTGGAAATGATGCAAACCATGATTTCCAAAATTTGACTAAAACTTCTACTTCCACATTACAATTGGCTGGATCATATGCATTGGAAATTGTTGGAACTTTATCAATCTCTTCTGACTCAATATTTGATTTGAATGGCATAAATTTAAATTCTGCGCCAGGAATATATTCCAATGCTGGAACATTTAAGCTTCAGGGAGGAGAAAGTTGCGGAGCAATTAATGCTAATCTAAATACAGGAATGGTTGAATATTATGGAGATAGTACTTATACTCCAAGTTGTTTTACCTCTTCGTATAATTATCCTTATTCACAACTAAAAATATCTGGCAATGGAATCTTTACTTTCGGTAGTAATAGCTTGAGTAATTATATAAATGCAAGTGCGAATATAGAAATAACTAATGGAACTGTAAACGGGGCGTTAAAAGCTGGAAGCTATATCCAAAGCGGAGGGTCTATGACAATAAGTGGTGATTCAACTATATACGGTGATTTTAGTATATCTTCAGGATTATGGGATTCATTAAGTACGACTTATAAGTTAAATTTTGATGCGACAGAAAGCGATATAGAAATAGTTGCTTCGGGGATAATATTTGATCATTCAATTTATTTTATCAACAATTCGTCTGTAGCTGATAGAGTAATTAATATTGGTTCAGGTAATCTGACTTTTAGAACATTATATATTAGAGCAGATGGGGACAGTAATTTGACTATTGATGCCTCAGAAAATAATCCCAATATTACTATAACAACAGGTTTAAATTTAAACGCTGGTAGCGGAGTGGGTTCCGAATATGTGAAACTTGGTGATGGTATATGGGAAATTACAACAGGTAGTCAACTAAATATTGCAACAGATACAATAACTCCCAACTATTCTACATTTATATTAGATGGAGGAGATATAAACATAAATGGAAATCATTTGTACAATTTTGAGATTAAAGGAAGTGGCACAAAAAATGTCAGAAGCAATATTTATGTTGATAATAATTTTCATATCAATGCTGATGGCGATTCTGATCTAACTATTAGCATGACATCCTTCACAGTATCATTGATTGTGTTAGGAGATATAGATTTTATCGGAGTGGGTAATGGTTTAGAAATATTTTCTTGGGATAATGGAGATACGGTATCGATTGGTGGAAATGCAGATTTTTCTGGAGGGCAAATTGTTGCTGCGGCTAGTAGTGTGATGGACTTTAATGCGTCGAGCGGTACGCAAACTTTAAATACCGGCGGAACCAGCACAGAAAATGATTTTGAGAACATTACAAAATCAGGTGGTGGAGAGCTACAGATTACCGGTAACGGTTTAGATTTTGATGGCACGTTGACAATCGATGATGCTGACTGTGTTGTTTATATAAACAACCAAAACATCAGTGGTGATACGAATATATTAGTCAATAATGGCACTTTTAAATTAAATGGTGATGAAACAGTGTTGATTACGACGTGGGATTCGGATAGTGGCACAGTAGAATATGTAGCTACAAGTGGTTCAAGACCCATTAAGGATTATACATATTATGATTTAAAAATTAATGGTGACGGTGGCACTTTTACTTTACCAGCGATTAAAACTATTCATGATTTAACTTTGGCTACAGGAATATTTGATCTTGCATCATACAATCTCACAGTTAGTAATACATTTTCCAACGAAGCTACTTTGCGTCTGACGGGAGATGAGACGGTCTCATTAACCAATGACGCTGATTCTGGTCAAGTGGAGTATAACGGTGCGAGTGGGACAAGGAGCATAAAAAATTGGATTTATTATACGATAAAAATAAACAGTACTTCGGGAATATATAACTTGCCAGCGACAATAGATGCCAATGGTACTATCAATATTACAAGTGGCACTTTTGTGCTAAACGGCTACGATTTGACGGTCGGGTTGGATTGGAATAACTCCGCGACATTTACTCCTGGGACAAACAAGGTAACTTTTGACGGCATTGCCACTCAAACAATTACTGTTGGCGGCACTGGAGCAGGTAAGACCTTTTATGATTTAACTGTTACAAACGCTTCTGTCGGCGGAGTGATTTTCGCTGATTCTTGTACATTAACCGGTACTTTTGTCGATATTACTGCATCGAGCAAATTGACATTTAACGCCGGCTCTACCTATTCTTTTGCCAATATTTCTTTAAATGGTCAGGCAAGTGGCACTAAAATTGTGATGAGATCATCTTCTGTTAATACGCAGTGGTTTTTTAATGTTTCTCAAGTAAGTCCATCTGCAACCTATGTAGATGTTCAGGATTCTGATGCAATGGGGGGGAGTGAGATTATACCGTCTTTTTGTAAAAACAGTGGTAATAATGAAAATTGGTTATTTATTACATCGGTTTATGGAACGGTTTATTCATCAAGTGATAAATCGACTAATATAGGGGCGAATAAAACTATTGCTTATTCAATAAATGGAGGGGCAAAAGTTACTGTAGAAACGACAAGTAGTGGAGAATTTGTTTTGTCTGGTATAAATATTTCTGCAAATAATACCTTAATAATTTTTATAGATGATGAAACAGAGAAGGGCGGATTAGTTACTCAAGTATTGAATGGTGAGGATGATATTGAAAATTTGGAGATATATACATCAAAATTTACCATAAGACATGAGACAAGTGGTCCAATGACAAATAATTTACTAGCAACAGCTGATAATTGCGGAGATGATGATATCAAATATTCAATCTCGTTAAGTGATTTGACAATGGATAGCGGGTTTGGTTTAAAAATAGATTCTGGCAAAATCTACACCCCGGGTGGTAATGTAACCGCCACAAGCTTAGACATTCTCTCCACTTCAACCTTCTCTCCCGAGTCCAACTCTCTAACTCTAACTGGTTTTGGTACACCTTTTGTTGTCTCTGGTACCTTCAACTATTCTACTTCTACTGTCAAATATACAGGAGAAGGGGATACCAATATTGCAGCAACTACTTATTACAATTTAGAAACCAAGCCGAGTGGAGAGGCTGCTAGTTCAAGTAGCTGGATAGTTTCTGGCG
>CAYMCH010000019.1:0-16344 GCA_964389035.1 uncultured Candidatus Saccharibacteria bacterium
ATATTTACCAAAGAGCTGAATAACAAAAGGCCTCTCTTTTTGGCAAAACATTAACATCTCCGCCGTCGCATTGTTTTTCCCCTCTACAACGGTGTACTCCTCATTGTTTTTAAATTTAAAATTTTGAATTTTAAATTTTGTGTGCGCTATCGCATCTGCACTAATCAGCTCCGAAACTACTATATCGGCACCAAACTCACGGCAAAGCTGCCTGAAAGCGCTATCGGTGTAACCGGCCATAGGCGCCAACACTAAAAGAGGTTTATAATTTTTGTTAGTCCAAATATTTTGCATATCTTAAATCTTGATAATTTTATACCCGTCGCTCGAATCTTCTATGCTATAACCCTTATCCCTAACTTGCTTGCGCATTTCATCTGCCAATTGAAAATCTTTATTTTTCTTAGCTGCATCTCTCTTTTTGGCTAAATCTAACACATCGGAGGGAATTTCCTCCTCTTTCGCATCGTATATACCTATAGCTAAAAATTCTTTATCTATTTTATTTAATGCGAAAAGCTTATCCGGGTCAGTAATCTTTTCATCCCTCAACATCTCCCACAATACCGCTAAAGCTTCCGGGGTATTAAGGTCATCGAGAATTTTGTCCGCAAATTGTTTTAAGAATTTTGAATTTGAGATTTGAATTTTGTCCCGCATTCCGACGGGATCCCGCCAAAGGCGGTGATCTGGTAATTGTATCTTGTGTCTAATATCTTGTGAAATTCTCAAAAGTCTTAGCCGTGAATTTCTGGCAGCCTCTAATGCTTCCCATGTAAAATTGAGTTTAGAACGATAGTGAGCCTGCAAACATAGGTATCGAAAATCCAAAGGAGAAAAGCCTCTGGCGACAATATCGTCCAAAGTGTAGAAATTGTTTAAACTCTTACTCATCTTTTTGCCATCAACTAGCAAGTGTTCGCCGTGGACCCAATATCTGGCAAATTTCTTGCCGGTAGCGGCTTCGCTCTGGGCAATCTCGTTTTCGTGATGAGGGAAGATTAAATCGACACCACCGGCGTGTATATCAATGGTTTGTCCTAATTCTTTTTGGCTCATAGCCGAGCACTCTATATGCCAACCGGGTCGCCCTTTGCCAAGTGAAGTCTCCCAAAATATCTCTCCGTCACTTTTGTCCCAAGCTTTCCACAGGGCGAAATCAGCCGGATTTTCTTTATCGTATTCATCTTGCGAAACTCTGGCGCCAGACTTTAAACCGCTTTTATCAAGATTAGAGAGCTTGCCATAATCGGCATATTTTGTTACAGAAAAGTATATTGACCCGTCATCTCCTTTGTAAGCGTATCCTTTATCAAGTAAAGAGGAAACAAGTTCAACCATTTGATCTATATACTGTGTGGCTTTGGTTATTTTTGTAGGGGGCAATATATTTAGCTTGTTTAGGTCATTAAAAAAGATCTCTTGGTATTTTTTGGTCAGATTGTTGTGTTTAGATCTATTACCTTCACCCTTTTTGATAGTTTTATCGTCAACATCTGTAATATTCATAACGTGGTTTACGCTAAAACCAGAGGAAATTAGTGCTCTTTTTAAAAGATCTTCAAATACAAAAGTTCTCAAATTGCCAATATGAGCATGATCATATACCGTCGGGCCACAAGTATAATATGAGACCGTGTCTTCCGAAGGCTTAAATTCGTCAATCTTTTTGCTTAGAGTGTTGTATATTTTCATATCATCTATTAACATAGCCAAAATAATCAGATTTTACAAATTAAAAAGCCGCATATTTCCTTGCGACTTTTTGAAATTTCTATTTCTTTTTCTCTTCCTCTTTATCTTCCTCCCATGAAAAATCGTCATCTTCATCTATCGGTGTGGCCAAATCGTCGTCATCGTAGCTGTCGTCATCCTTATCAATATCGTCCGCACTATCGATTTTGGTCATTTTTGCGTTGCAGCCGGGACATTTGTTGTCCTCGGGCTCAAGCGTAGTGCTGTAGCCGCACTCATCACATACCCATTCATCTGCCATAAGACTCCTATTTTTTGTTTTTAATTACTCTACCGAAAAATTGTAGCGAAGCATTATTCTGCTGTCAATATACAATTATTTACTGTGCCATACATATTATTTGCAATTTATTAACATTTTATATTTTTAATATGAATTTTATAATATTTGATATTTTATATTTGACGTCTAATATGCAAATCAATCTGTCATTCCGAGCGCAACGCAGTGGAGTCGAGGAATCCCTTTATAATAGAATCTTCTACTTAGTAGAGAGACCCCTCCACTACTCCGCCAAGTAATTGATGGCGGCTTCGGTCGGAATAACAACGAATAATTATGCAGTATAGTACCATATAATAAATTACACATCAGGCGCGTGTATAATTTTAAATATATTTCATATGAAGCATTAGCTTAAATTTTTCATATTTTATATTTGATATCTAATCTATAAGTACTCTCCCCTACCTTCAAGTGATCTCTTAAGAGTCACTTCGTCGGCATATTCCAAATCTCCACCCATCGGCAAACCACGCGCAATACGCGTAATTTTTATCTTTCCATTTAATTTTGAAATTTTTTCTTTTATAAAAGATGCCGTAGCTTCCCCTTCAAAATCAGGATTTGTAGCCAAGATTATTTCAGAAATTTTTTGCTCTGAATTATTTACGCGATCTATAAGTTCGGTAATTCTTAAATTTTCTGGACCAATGCCATTTAATGGATCAATAGACCCACCCAATACATGGTATACACCCCTAAATCCACCACTTTTTTCCAATGCAATCACATCTAGCGACTCTTCGACAACCGCAATAATACTCTTATCTCTACGGTCATCATTACAAACTCTACACTTATTATCATCAGTAATATTATAGCATTCAGAGCATATTTTTAGATTCTTTCTTAAATTTATCAATGATTCACCAAAACGGCTCACATCATAATCAGGCTTGGTGAGTAAATAAAACACTAATCTGGTAGCAGTTTTGGGGCCTATTCCTGGTAATCGCGAAAATTCATCTATTAAATTTTGAATACTTTTAGGTAACATGATATGCAAATAATTAAATATTCAATATCCAATACACAGTGAATATCCAACCACTAATATTCAATTATTTATTTGATTTATTTAAGCTTTAAATATTTTGATATTAATTGAACATTGAATATTGTTTATTGAATATTATATCTCCAATTTCCACTTTATAAACTTTCTACTTACCCCTTAATTCATTATTCATTATTCGTAATTCTTTATTCAATCTACTCCCCTTTTGGTTTTTCCCAAGTAGCATATTTGCAGTTCGGATATCTGGAACAGCCCCAAAATATCTTTCCTCTCTTGGTTTTTCTTTGGATCAATTCACCCTCCCCGCAGTCAGGGCATTTAATACCCGTACTTTGAATGATTGGCTTGGTGTTTTTGCATTCCGGATAATTTGAGCAAGCTAAAAATTTTCCGAATCTCCCCTCTTTCAACTTCATCTCTCCCCCGCATTTATCGCATTTCTCCCCAACTCCCTCTATCTCGCCATTGCTATCTTGACCATCACTATCAGTTCCGTTCTTTGTCTCTAGCGGTCTAGAATATTTGCATTTTGGATAATTTGAGCAAGCAATAAATTTGCCATAACGACCAAGTTTTATCATTAAGTTCTCACCACAATCCGGACATTTCTCTTCGAGCACTTCGGATTTGACAATATCATCCTTAGATATTTCTTTGTCTTTTTCTTTAATGTCTTTTGCAAAAGGAATATAGAAATTATCAATAATTTTTTGCCATTCTGCTTCTCCATCGGCAATTTGATCAAATTCTTCCTCCATTTTTGCAGTAAAATCATAATCTACCACATTTTTAAAATGCTCTACCAATAAATCGTTGACTATTTCACCAATCTCTTCAGGAATAAATCTTTTTTCTTCGAGACGAGTGTAGCCTCTGTCTTGGATCGTGCTCAATGTCGGAGCGTAGGTAGACGGCCTGCCGATTCCCATGGATTCCAATTTCTTAACAAGTGTAGCCTCAGAATAACGTTTTGGTGGCTCAGTAAATTTCTGATCACAAAACAGTTCCCAAAATTTTAGTTCCTCTCCCTCAATTATGTTCGGTAATTCAAATTTATCTTCTTCGATCTCATCATCTTTGCCCTCAGTATATATCTTGATAAATCCATCAAATTTTAACGATTCACCTTTAACAAAAAAAGTATATTTTTCTTGCGTAGATGTAGCAATAATCACTTCCATGACATCAAATATTGCATTACCCATTTGTGAAGCGATGGTTCTTTTTCGTATCAGATCATAAAGCCGTTGTTCTCTGGAATCTTCCGACGCCATAGTCATACCAATATCTGTCGGCCTTATTGCCTCATGTGCTTCTTGAGCTTTTTTTGTCTTTGTCTTATATATATTTAATCCTTCAGGAAGATATTGTTTTCCATATTGAGTTTCAATAAGATTGCGAATAGCAGATATAGCGTCCGCTGACAAATTCGTGGAATCAGTCCTCATATAGGTAATTTTTCCAGATTCATACAATTTCTGCGCCAACATCATCGTTTGTTTGGCAGAAAATCCCAATTTGCGAGATGCTTCCATTTGCAAAGTAGAAGTAGTAAAAGGTGCTGCTGGTCTACGTAAAGATTCTTTTGATTCGACTTTATCAACAATATATAGTGCATCAATCAATTTTTTCTTAATCTTTTCTGCTTCTTGAGTGTTTTTGACATCAAGTTTGCCAATTTTTTGACCATTTGCAGCTATTAGTATAGCTTTGAATTTTCTGTTATCGTCGTTTTTTGATAAAAGAGCATTTATCTGCCAATATTCTTTTGGTACAAAACTTCTAATCTCCCGTTCTCTTTCGACAATGAGTCTAACAGTCACCGATTGCACTCTGCCTGCAGACAATCCTCTCCTAACCTTTTTCCACAACAAAGGAGATAGTTTGTATCCTACCAATCTATCTAGCACTCTTCTGGCTTGTTGGGCATCGACCAGATTCATATTTAATTTACGAGGTTTTTTTATGGCTTCTGTTATTGCCTTTTGTGTAATTTCCGAAAATGTAATTCTACTATACTCGTTTTTCCAACCCAACGCTTCCAGCAAATGCCAAGAGATTGCTTCTCCTTCTCTGTCCAAATCAGTTGCCAAATAAAGTTTATCGGCTTTTTTCGCTTGTTCTTTGAGCGCTTTAACAGTTTTTTTAGCCTGATCTGGAATAACATATTCTGGTAAATAATTATTCTTCACATCCACGCCTAGCTCCTTTTTAGGTAAATCTCTCACATGCCCAAATGAAGCAAGCACTTTATAACCCTTCCCTAAATATTTTTCTATTGTTTTTGCCTTTGCTGGCGACTCTACTACTACTAAATTCATCTCTTTGTTTCCTAATTACTTTTGTTTAAATTTTTTTCTTCCACATTCCACCAATATTTTCTAAAATACCTTTCATTTCAAGCATTGTCAAAATATATGATACTTTTGCTACATTCATCCCACTAGCATGCACTAAGTCATCCGCACTAATAAAGTCTTCCACTTTTTCAATAATTATCTTTTCCTCACTGGTTAATTCATAATGTTTTTTTACTGCTATTTCGGAATTTTTTTTATCTATATTTGTCTCATCCAGTATATCATCTCCAGTAGTTACCAACTTTGCACCTTGTTGAATAAGCCAATTTGTACCTTCTGAACTTGTAGAATCTATTGGACCAGGTATAGCATAAACATCACGATTATAGTCTAGAGCTGCCATAGCGGTTATTAATGCCCCTGATCCCTTAGCAGCTTCTACAATAAGTGTACCCAGCGAAATACCTGCAATAATCCTGTTTCTAGCTGGAAAATTACTTTTATACGGTTCTGTACCAATTGGATACTCAGATATTATTGCTCCGCCACAATCTATAATTTTATCAGCTAAATTTTTATTAATCGAAGGGTATATAATATCCAAACCACAAGCCAACACAGCAATTGTAATTTTATTTTGTTCTACAACTGTTTGATGGGCAATCGAATCAATACCCAATGCCAATCCAGACACTATCCCTATTTCATACATTGATAAATCTTGAGCAAATTTTTTAGTTACTCTAGCACCGTATTGAGAATATTTTCTTGATCCCACAATTGATATTGACATTTTGTTCAAAGCACTTACACTCCCTCGAACAAAAAGAATGGCTGGCTTATCCGGTAATTCATCTAACAACTTCGGATAATCCTTATCAAGCATTGTCAGGTACCCAATATCATGTCTCTTAAGATTTTCTCTTATTTTCTCTAATTCATATTTTTTAGCTTCCATTGCATATATAGCAACTTTTTCACCAAATCTGCTAAGTAACTCACTATAATTTAATTTTACAAAATTATCAGTCTTACTATTACATACTGATAATATCTTTTTTATAGTCTGAGAACCAATCTTGGGATGGCAAGATAAAAGCAATATTATATCGTTTATAGACAAGTTATTTTTCATCTATAATTCAGTATATTCAGCTTTTTTGTCTAGTACAAGTAAGTTGCGACAGATTTTTTACAGCGACTTGAAGCATCTGACTATATAAAACTAATCCCACCGCCTCCATATTGCCATGTTGCTCTCTACCCAATATATTTCCGCCACCTCTTATTTCTAAATCATTGATCGCTATATTCAGTCCTGATCCCAATTTAGTATTATCCGCTAGCGATTCTAATCGTTTAGTAGCATTTACGGCTAATTTTTTTTGTCTATGTGTAAGCAAACAATACGCTTGGTTTTGACTACGTCCAATTCTTCCTCTAATCTGATATAGCTGCGAGAGTCCAAAATTATCTGAATCATCAATTATTAGAGTGTTAACATTTGGCAAATCTAACCCATTTTCTATAATAGTAGAACATATTAAAACATCATACTTATTATTAATAAATTCTTCCATAATTGAAGATAATGATCCTTCGCCCATCTGACCATGAGCTATCGCGAATCGAACTTTTGGTAACAATTTTTTCATTTTTGCTTTAAATAAATTTATAGTCTCAACTCTATTATAAAGATAATATACTTGTCCACCGCGAAGTATATCTCTTATGCCCGACAAAGACATGAATAGCGTACGAGGTATTGGAGTTGCTGATAAAGACAATATATTTATGTCTGAACGCAATTTTTTAAAATGTTCTTTCTGCTTTACTCCGAATCTTTGTTCCTCATCGATTACAACCAAATCTAAATTTTTATATTTAATATTATTAGATAATATTTTATGAGTACCAATAATAATATCTGCTGAACCATTTAGAATATCTCTTAATACTTCTTTTTCTTTGCTTTTATCAACAAAACGGCTAAGCATTACAACTTTTACAGGCAAATCTTTGACTCTAGCAGAAATGTTAATAAAATGTTGATTAGCTAGTAATGTTGTAGGACATATTAATACTGCTTGTTTTTGATTCGCAACAGCTTGAGTCATCGCTCGCAAAGCCACTTCTGTCTTACCAAAACCCACATCTCCTGTTATGAGCCGATCCATAGGTTTGTATTTTTGTAAATCATTGTAGACATCATTAATTGCCTTAAGCTGATCATCGGTCTCAGTATATTCAAATGTTTTTTTAATTTCCTTGTCCCAATACTTATCTATATTATAACTCGCTTTTTGCGATACTTCTCTTTTGGCATATATTTTTAATAGCTCTCTAGCTAATAGCAAAGCATTTTCATAAGCTCTTTTTTTGGTATTGTTCCATGATTGTGATCCGAGCCTGTTCAGTTTGGGTTTTTTGCCCACTCCAATATATCTCGATACCTTCTCTTTCAAATTTAGGGGTAAATATAATATATCTGCATTTAGATATTCGATATTTAGATATTGCTTATCTTTACCATTTATATTTTTTGTGCTGAGATTTTTAGCTCTACCTATCCCATGATCTATATGTACCACATAATTATTAGGTTTTATTATACTGCCATCATCAAGTTTTAAATAATTTGGATAAATTGTTAGCTCTTTAACGATTTCTTTATTATTATCGGCTTGTATAATAATTCGCTCAATATAATCTCCAAAATATTCTATTAAAATTGGTTTTATTAGGTTTACCGGATATATTTCGATATTTCCTCCGACTACTCTATATGTTCCAGATTTAACCAAATCTAAAAAAACCTTCTCGTAATTAAAAGATTCTATTTTTCGTAATACGTCGTAATACTTGATTTTTTCTTTTACTTTTAATTTGATTACAGTTGACATTTTATCTTGTTATGATAATATATTTATTAATAGTATATTGTCGTATAAATGCTATCTGCAAGCCTTTGCCCCTCCTTTGGCTCCCAGCTTTTTAGCAATGAAGAGCTGGGCAGATAGCACTATATATGATAATTTCTTATTATAATAAATTACCCTCTGTTCAGAGGGTAATTTATTTATATATCTGCATGATTCTATGTTTTTTAATTGATTAAAATTACACAAAATTTCGATAATAGTAAAATGTTAAAATGATTTTAAGTCATCATTTCTCGACTTCAACACCCATACTTCTAGCAGTGCCTGCAATCAATCTCATAGCTGACTCGGTAGAGGCTGCATTCAAATCGGGCATTTTTTGCTCAGCAATTTTTCTAAGCTGTTCTTGTGATAATTTTGCAATTTTATCTTTTTTAGAATTAGCACTTCCCTTTGTAATACCAACCTCTTTAAGTATTAGGTTCACAACGGGTGACTCTTTGGTAATAAAAGTAAAAGTTCTGTCTTCGAATATAGTTATTTCTACTGGTATTACAGTATCACCTTTTTCTCTGGTTTTTTCATTAAACTGTTGGCAAAATTCCATAATATTTACCCCGTGTTGACCGAGAGCTGGACCAACAGGTGGTGCAGGATTCGCCTTCCCAGCAGGACATTGTAATTTAACGATTGTTTTTATTGCTTTTGCCATAATGTTTATCCTTATTTATATCACTTTTTAGACTTTTTTGACTTGAAGAAAATCTAAATTTACCGGCGTTTCTCTTCCAAACATATTTACCAAAACTTTTACTGATCCCCTATCTTCGTTGATTTCTTCTACCTTACCCTCAAAACCTTTCAAAGCCCCGTCATTAATCCTAACAAGATCTCCCAAAGAAAAATCAACTTTATATTTGGGCTCTTCAACACCCATTCGTTTTTTAATTCTATTCATTTCTTCAACAGACATTGGTGTAGGTCTAACTCCGAAACCAATAAACCCTGTAACATTTGGAGTATTTCTCACTACATACCAAGAATCATCCGTTACAACCATATCTACTAAAACATATCCAGGAAAAATCCTTTTTTCAACAATTTTTCTTTTGCCGTTCTTGATTTCTATTTGTTTCTCCTTGGGAACCGTTACATCAAATATTTTATCCTGCATGCCCAAAGATTCTATTCTTTGTTTTAATGCACTTGCTACTTGCTCTTCATAACCAGAATAAGTATGTATCACATACCAACTTCGTTCTCCTGATTGCTTAAGAGTCAAAAACTTTCTCTCTTTTTTTACAGGTTTTAGCATTTCTTCTTGGTTGTTTTCTTTTTTTGCCATGTTTTTACCTAACTTTTCAAAGTAAGAAAATATTGAAGTGATTTTGATAATCCATAATCAATTGCTGCAGTTATCGCTGTTACAATAACTGCTGAAACAATTACTACAATTGTGTGATTTATCACAGTATTTCTTGACGGCCATGAAACTTTTTGAAGTTCAGAATATACCCCTTTGAAAAAATTTTTTATAGATTTAATAATATTCTTCATTACTATTTTTGAATAATTTTAGTAATTTTAACTTTTACAAAATCTTGCCTATGACTTCCTATTTTTTTGTATCTTTTTTTTGAGTGAAATTTTATAACATTGATTTTTGGAGTCTGTCCTGATCCCAAAACAACTCCGTCGACATACGCATCTTTAATATATGGCTGACCTACTATAGTCTTATCGGAACCGATTAACATTACTTGGTCGAATTTTATTTTATCATTTTCATTGCATTCAAAATAAGGAATTTGATATTCTTTATCTTCTTCGACTTTGATTTGATTACCATTGTAATTGATTATAGCAAACATAAAAACCCCAAATTAAAAAAGACCCGCGGTCTATACTATTAATATTCTTATACCATATAATACCATTATTAGTCAATATAAATAATGCATTTAATAAAATGAAAGCTTTCTATGCCTGATATATATGCTCTGAATAATACCAAGTAATGAAAAACATATTATTAATGAAGTGCCTCCCGAACTTAAAAATGGAAGAGGTATCCCAGTGACAGGCGCGAGACCTAAATTCATACCAATATTGATAACCGATTGACTCATAAACATAGCCGCCGTACCAGAAGCAAGCAGTGTACCAAAATGGTCTTGTGACATCTGTCCAATACTGTAAATTCTAATTACCAATAAAAGAAGTAAAGCAATAATTACAGATGTTCCCAAAAAACCTAATGCTTCTCCTGCTCCGGCAAAAATAAAATCAGTATGAGGCATAGATAGATATTCCAGTTGACTTTGTGATCCCCTCCCTAGTCCTTTGCCAAATAATCCACCAGATCCTATGGCGATTTGAGCTTGTTTAACGTTGTAGCCTTGACCCAAGGGATCGCTATCGGGATTAATAAATGTTATCACTCTTTTTCTTTGATAGTCTTTAAGTAAAAAAGAAAAAGGACGAATATTTGCAGAAGCAGCTATAAATATTCCAACAATAATAATGAGAGACGATATTATTACAATTTTTTGTTTTTTTGTAGGTTTCGCAGCAAAAAGTATTCCAATGTAAATAAAAAAAACTACTATAGCAGTCCCCAAATCTGGCTCTTTTAGTATTAAAAATATTGGAGGTACAAATAATACCAGTGATAATAGATAGTCTTTAAATACTAATTTTTCATACCGCATTGAAAAAAATATGGATAAAGATATAATTAAAGCCATTTTTGCTACTTCTGACGGCTGTAAATTAAAAAATCCCAAATCTATCCATCGCATAGCTCCGCCTACTACCTTGCCAAAAAAGTCCACATAAATGAGTAGTAATATCGATATTGTATATAGTATCCACCACAATCCTTTGTAGCTACGATAATCAATAATAGAAAATAACGCCATTAAAACTACACCAATTATGCCAAATAACATTTGCTTAATAGCTAGAGTAGAATCTTCATTCGAAAACACTAAACTATATATTAAAGATACACTCATACTTACCAAAAGAATTGGTATGATGTACACCAGATAATCAATGGTTGTAATTTTTTTTGGCATATACTATTTACAATAATAAATCTTTGCAATTTTCCGTCTAAACGACGCCCCTCTGATAATTTCTACACAATCCTTAGGTACATTAAAATAATTCGCTAGCAATGAAATAATTTTCTTATTCGCTTTACCTTCTACCGGAGGACAAGTAACATAGACGTAAAAAAGTTCTTTTTTTCTTTCTATTTTATTTTCTTTCGCATTCGTTTTCGCAATTATCTCTATAAAAATATTTTTTTTATTGTTAGATTCTATTTGCATCATCAAGCGCCCTGTTAACCAACTTATCAGCTTCTTTATTTTGCTCCCTGGGTACATGAATAAACTCTATAGATTTATTTAAATCTGATAATAAATTTTTTATCTGTTTGATATATATCTTTATATTTTCGTTTTTGACCTTAAAATTACCATTTATCTGTTCTACTACCAATTTACTATCCAACCTGCAAATTACCTTAGCATTACCATCATGTTCATGTTGCCACTTACTCTTTGACAAAATACATAAAGCTTTAATAATTGCTTTATATTCTGCTTGATTATTAGTTGCGACACCAATGCATTCTTTGTGCTCATGAATTATTTTTTGATCGAAATCAAAGAAAACCACGCCGATAGCCGCAGGACCAGGATTGCCTCTAGCTCCCCCGTCAGTATTAATAAATAAAGTTGACATTTATAGTCCAATACCCATCTTTTTACTCACTTCATTCAATACCTCTGACGCTACTTTTGAAACATCATTACTGCCCTCTCGCAATATTCTAGACAATTCTGCCTTATCTTTCATTAATGCAATATGTTTCTTTTGTATTGGCATAAAATAATCTATTATCGCTTCAGCTAATTTATTTTTAAAATATCCATAACTTTTTCCAGAAAATTGATTTTCAAGATCAGAAACTTTTTTACCGGTTAATTCGCTATATATATTTAATAAATTTGTAATCGCGGGCTTGTCTGGTCCGCATTTAATCTCTGACCCCGAATCAGTAACGGCTTTTTTAATTTTATTTATAATATCTTCGGGTGTGTCGGTTAAAGCAATATAATTATAATGGGAGTCAGCAGATTTACTCATTTTCTTCAAGGGATTGTCCAGACCCATAATTCTTGCTGATGTTTCTTTGGTAATCGCTTCTGGCAATAAAAATGTTTCTCCATAGCGATGATTAAATCTTTGTGCAATATCCCTAGCCAATTCGACATGTTGTGTCTGATCTTCCCCTACTGGCACATGAGTAGTACGATATAGTAATATATCAGCGGCCATCAATACGGGGTAATCATACAATCCTACCGATACGGTGTCTTTCTTCATTTCGCTTTTTTCTTTATATTGTGTCATCCTGCCCAACTCGCCCATCTGCGTATTACAATTTAATAACCAAGCCAGTTGAGAATGCTCAGGCCTAGATGATTGCACAAACAAAGATGATTTTTTCGGATCGATACCAGCTGCTAGATATAACGCCGCCATAGAATAAATATTTTCTTTTAACTTTTTTGGATCCTGAGGAACAGTTATGGCATGCAAATCAACAATACAAAATATTGATTTATAAGCCTCGTGCTGTAAATCTATCCACTGTTTAATAGCTCCAATGAAATTTCCAATATGTAAAATACCTGTGGGCTGTATACCCGAAAAAATAATCTTATTCATAAACAAATAATATCAAATAATTCTTTATAAACCAAATTTATTTATAGCTTCTGGTTTCTACCGTAGTAGTAAGATCAATTTTTGATTTATACTGCGCCGGTAATAAATCGTAGTTTTCTGTTTTTGACAGAATATCAATTTTTATAAAAGGATGAATTTTTTTGTCTGGGTCATCATATTTTGGAGTAAAACCACCAAAATATGCAAACATATCAATCCCATTTTCATTAATAACATCCTTATCTTTTATAGAAGTGTCAATATCATTTTCGCTTAAATCAATAGTCTCGGCGTATGGTATTTCAGATCTAATAATATCACCGTAATGATCAGATTCTTCGTTTTTGTCTTCTAGCCCTCGATACAATATTACTTTTCCATCGCTTTTGTTTACAACCATCAATACATTGCTAGTCGCAACTGTTCCTGTGCTATTATTATGTACTGGATACATCGAATTTTTTTGAATATTTGTATCAATAGTATTTGTTTTAAATGTACATAAGGTATAACTTTCTAAATTGTATGTATGTTGCAATTCTCCAAATCTATCTGTAACTCCCGAATTGCATAATATCGCCAATTCTCCGGAAACGAAAGTATCTCCCAGACCTTTCACCGTGACAGATCCGTTAGCCCTCCTGATATCATCAGAAATCATCTCTATCAACTTTCTTCCCGTTAGCGATACTTTCCTCATTTCAGCTAGTCGATTGTTGTATGTAGATGCCCAAGAAATAGTAGACATAGCGATAATAAGCGTAATCGCAAATATCGAACTTG
This sequence comes from uncultured Candidatus Saccharibacteria bacterium, assembly GCA_964389035.1. Taxonomy (GTDB): domain Bacteria; phylum Patescibacteriota; class UBA1384; order XYA2-FULL-43-10; family XYA2-FULL-43-10; genus CAYMCH01. Next base: position 13,768 of record CAYMCH010000019.1, read on the forward strand.
CTATCAAGATTTCCAACAATGTAAAGGCTTTTTTCTTGTTCATTAGATACCTTGTCTAAAATCTGTTATCAATTCTTCTATTACTATTTTTTTATCATTACTCTTTCCTGTTTTCCACATCCAACCAACTTCTACTCTGACTTTGACTGCCGGTATATTTTCAACAATCTCATCTTGATACATCAGGGGTGGATTATCGATCTCCCCAACCTTGTCTAAAGTCCCGTAATACTCAATAAAATTTATTTTTCTAGTAAATTTTGTACCGTCAAGCTCGATTATTCCGTTTGCACTTTCATCCGTATCGATCTTTTCAATTAATCTATACCTTTGATTTTTCATATTTTTTGTAATAACATAATCATTATCTGTTACTTTGCCATTATTACTTATAAAAGATATATTAGAAGAATCACCTATCAAAGTGTCCCATCTAGTATTTTTATTCTGGTCAATATAATTTGAATCTCTTATTTGCCTTACTATTTCTATTCCTTCTTGTGCAAGATATGTAGCTTGCAATCTTTGTTGATTTTGCACAGCATTATCAGAGACATTTCTAGTGACAACTAACAATGCACTCAATATCATAATAATCATTACTCCAGCGAGTAATACTTCGAGCAAGCCAAAACCCTTTTTCTGATTGATTTTCATATATTCAAATATATTCTTATTAGGACTTAGTAATTTTGACACTAAATGGATTCCGATTAATAGTGATACCCCTAACACCGACCTCGCTCCCTAACATAATCGTTATCTGATCTTTATTATTGTTACAATTCATTCCTTGTAAACCATTGTAATTATAAATCTTATTAAGATTAACACTCGAATCACATGCATATACAGAATCAGAGCTAATTGGGGATACAAAGCTTATGCTCACTGGCGATATTGATGCAATATTGCCATCTTTTATTATTGATATGCTCCGTATTGCAACCGATTGCAGGCTATCATTCCTACCAATTTCGATAATATCTTCATTACCAACTATCGATGTAAAAGCACAATTATTATCATTAATATTTTTTCTACATTCGTCAGAAAATAATCCTTTTTTAACTCGAATTTCACTGCTAGGCCCCGCAGATAACTCAACTAAACTCCCATTCGTTCCTATAGCAGGACTTACTGCATCAGCATAAGCTTTTTCAATTAGATATTTTATCTCCTCTGCCTTGTTGTCTAATTCAACTTTTTTGCCATAATCACTGAACGCAGGAATAGCCGTAACTGCCATGAGGGCAATTAAAGATATCACAATAAGTAATTCGATAAGTGTATATGCTGTTTTCATCACTACTTTCGTTTACATCCCAGAACGGATACATTGTCAAAACCATATCCCTTATATTTAGTTTTAGCCCATTCTTCTTCTGTCATATCGTCAGGTTTAGTATTACTAACAGAAGGACCATAAGATGCTACTGCAGTTACTACAGCAGTATTATTTGCAGGATAGGATAAACTGTGGCAAGCATAATCACTTTCTCCGATTTTATCTTTTTCACATACATAATCCCCTTCCCACATATATTTTTCACCCCAAGGATCAGTTGCTGGTATTTGATCAATATATGGCCCAGCCCAGTTTGGGTAGGGATCAGCTTCATCATTTTTTAATAACCCCATAGCACCTGCCAAACCAGACATCTTACGTTTTGCGCTATCATTTTCTGCACATTTATTAAAATAATCTTCAATTTGAGCTTGAGTGCCTCCACGTGGGTAAGGAATAGTACAATACGAACCAACAGCATAAGGACCATCATCAGATACAACAGGTAATTCATAATCTACAGTATATTTTGTACCAGACATACAATTTGCTTGATAGTGAAAAGGATAATGCTTAGTATCTTGAAACAATAATTTTATAGCAGATTCTATAGACGTTACATCTGCCTTGGCCTTACTGACTTGAGACCTGGCTCTTACATTGCCATAAGTTACTACCGTAATAGCAGATAAAATGCCAATAATCGCTACTACTATCATTAGTTCCATTAAAGTAAAAGCTTTTTTGTGTATCATACATACCTCCTAATAGTAAAAATTTCCCAAATACCATGCTACAATTGGATCACCAAATATTAAAGCAATAAATGAAGCAATAATAATAAATGGCGTAAATGGTAAAGATTCTTTGATGCTTTTATTTTTTATCTTTATCATCGCTAAGCCGTAAACCGAACCTAAAATAAACGAAGTAAATATCATCAACAAAGACTTCTCTAGCCCCAGCACTGCCCCCAAGGCTGAGCCTACAAATACATCGCCAAGCCCCATCCATTTTTCTTTTGATATCAACACCAAAAGCCCCAAAATTCCACCTCCCGCCAATATCCCCCACAATATATCTAATAATCCATGCCAATATATATAAACGCCACTAAGCACGCATATAACAACCAACATCCAAGAGAAGAAGTCGAGTACATATTGAGTCTTGATATCATAGACAAATATTACGATTAGGATTGAATATATAATTGCATATAATACCGCTTCCCGGCTAGGGCCAAAATATATCATTAAAGACAAGAATAAAAGCGCTGTGGCTCCTTC
>CAYMCH010000020.1:0-16227 GCA_964389035.1 uncultured Candidatus Saccharibacteria bacterium
TATTCTACCGCTATCAGTCTTTCTGGCAAGAGTCCGGGGATTGGGGTGCGTATTAGGGGAGATGTTTGATTTAGCAAAGGAAGAGGTAAATGAGGGTAGTATTAAGGGATTGTTTTTTTATGTTACACTCGGCATCAACCCGCGGGCAGATAACCGCCACAAGGTGCCTTGGGCAGTTGTCGATGTTATCGACCTCGTCGCCGAAAGCGCCGAGGGCTTCGAGACCACTGCATCCTCTCCAGCCGTTGCTGCAGTGGTCGACAAGAAAACCCCCTCCTCTGAGTTGAAGAGGTTGGGGATAGCCGCCAAGCGGCTGGTAGAAGCCGTTGAGGAGGCTATGCCTCCTGTCGACCCAGACGGGGTCGCCCTCGGCCTGTTAGCCGAGGAGGGACACCCCGCTCCGGGGACACAGGAGTTTGCCGAAGCCATCAACGCTCGCGTCAAGGCGGCCGATGACGAGAGGCGCCGTATCGCCGTTCAGTCGGTGACGCAAGCTCTCGAAAGCGTGAGCTTGCGTGAGCTGATCGTGCAGGAGGCGGTGAATACCACCTCATCGTCTCCCTAGAATCACAGTTCAGCTCAACTCCCCTTGTGCGCTAAACACAAGGGGAGTTTTTTATTATGTTCCAGATATATATAGAATTCTTGATTTAGAATACAGTGCTCGGAGCTTATTAAGCACCGAGTAACTATTGATTAACTACTGAATTTACTATTGAATATCCTTTTTCCTTTACCCTTTATCGTTTATCATTTTACATTTACCATCCTAACAATTGTATTACTACTGAATTACCACCAAATTACTATTAAATTACACTCTTACCCTTTATCGTCTATCGTTTACCGTTTTGCGTTTACCGTCCCCTTTATCCCCCTAATATCTCATTCAATAGCTCTTTGGCGGTTTGAGCGCGTTTTTTGGTCTCGGCCTCATCGGAAGAAAGCGTCAAATGTAAGATATCTCCCTCTTTGCAGCTTTTCGGCAGTAGTTTTTTAGGCACCACCACTTCAAAATGCTCACCCAATAGTACTGCTTGGCTGCCTTCAAAACGATCAAGAGTAAAAATTGTTGTTTTGGAGTCTTCCATAAAAATTAATCCGATAGTTATTCAGTAGAAATTCAATTGTTATTCAATAGTGGAAAGTTAATTTAATTTTAATTCAATGGTCTTAATAAAATTATTTAATTTAATTCCCAGATCTTTAACAACGCTCACCAAGCGATTCAATTCTGAGTCAGAGAGAAAGCCCAATCTATTTGATATTATGAGATGATGTTCTGTTTCAAATAATGACCCCCTCGAATGATATAAAAAGTTTATTCGATCTTTATAATGGAACCTACCACAACTCTCCGCAATATTGGCTCCTATCGAATTACAGCTTCGTATTAATTGCGATATCAGACCATATTTTTCCGTATCTGGAAATTTATCTACTATTTTATATACGTCCACAGTCAGATCAATAGCATTCTGCCAAATTTTTAGATCTTTATAGTCCACCCTTCCCTCCTTTTTACAAATTTTTCTTTATCGTATATCCAAATGGTTACCACTGAGTAACTACTGATTTACTATTGGGTAACCATTGGATATACAAATAAAATTTAGACTATTTTTTCTTTGATTTTGGCTTTTTGTTAAATAAGACGAACGCCAACATAGCTATCACCAAAACTCCTAAAATGATAAGTTTCACAGTGTTAGAAAGATCATTTTTGATTAATGGCACGATTAACAAAGCAATAATATTTACAACCTTAATCATCGGATTAATAGCCGGACCTGCAGTGTCTTTATATGGATCGCCGACAGTATCACCAGTTACAGCTGCTGCATGAGCTTCGCTACCCTTGCCACCGTATTCGCCATCTTCAATATATTTTTTAGCATTGTCCCAAGCACCACCACCATTTGTCATGGAAATAGCTACAAACAGACCCGTAACAATGGTGCCAACCAACAATCCACCAAGAGCAACCGGCCCAAGCAACAGAGCTACCAAAATAGGAGTAATTACAGCAATCACAGTAGGTAGAATCATCTGTGAAATAGCAGATTTTGTGACAATATCTACAGCTTTGCCATATTCTGGCTTAGCCTTACCTTCCATAATTCCTTTGATCTCGCGAAATTGTCGTCGAATTTCTTCAACTATAGCACCACCAGCTTTGCCAACTGCTTCCATAGCTAATGATGCAAAATAATAAGGCAACAAACCACCAATTAGTAAACCTACTATTACATATGGATCACCTAAATTAAACACTAAATTTTTACCAACTTTAATCAATTCTTCAGTATAGGCAGAGAAAAGAATCACTGCAGCCAATCCTGCTGAGGCAATAGCGTAACCCTTGGTTACAGCTTTAGTGGTATTGCCCACAGAATCTAAAGCGTCGGTGTGTACGCGTACATCGCTTGGCAATTCACTCATTTCCGCAATTCCACCAGCATTATCAACTACTGGACCAAAAGCATCAATAGCAACTACGATTCCAGCCATACTAAGCATGCTCATGGCGGCTACGGCAATGCCATAAACACCAGCCAAAGCATAAGCGCCTAGCATAGCAGCACAGATTACAATTACCGGAGCAGCAGTCGATCTCATCGAGACTGCCAAACCTGTAATAATGTTAGTGCCATGACCGGTAGCTGAAGCCGCGGCAATTGATTTAACGGGAGCGTACTCCTTGGCAGTAAAATATTCTGTAATCACTACCATAAGAGCAGTTACTATTAAACCAATAATTGAAGTCATATAAATATCTAAAGTTGAATATTTACCATTATCTTTCATCATCCAGTCGGTAATAAAGTAAAATGAACCAGCCGCTACAATTCCGGCTACAATTAAAGATTTATAAAGTGCGCCCATAATATTTTTCTTTTTCCCAAGTTTGGCAAAGAACGAGCCGATAATCGAAGCGATTATTGAAGCTCCGCCAAGCACCAAAGGATACATTAGAGCTTTATCAAAATCGCTAAAAATCAGTGAACCAAGCAACATAGCAGCTACAGCAGTAACAGTGTAAGTTTCGAATAAATCAGCAGCCATGCCAGCACAATCACCAACGTTGTCACCAACATTATCAGCAATTACTCCTGGATTGCGAGGATCATCCTCAGGAATACCTGCTTCAACTTTTCCAACCAAATCAGTACCGACATCAGCACCTTTGGTAAAGATGCCTCCGCCCAAGCGAGCAAAGATTGAAATTAGGGAACCGCCAAAACCCAAACCCACCATAGCGTTAATATCTTTCGTTAATGCATAGTAACCAGCTACGGCGATCAAACCTAAGCCAACGACTAAAAGACCTGTTACAGTACCCGATTTGAAAGCAACATCAAGCCCAGCTGCCAAACCTTTACGGCATGCTTCAGCCGTACGTACATTAGCTCGAACACTTACATTCATACCAATATAGCCAGCCAAAGCAGAAAGAATTGCCCCAACCAAAAAACCAATAGCAGCTTTCCAACCTAAAAGATAAAGTAACACTACAAATAATACTACTGCCACCAAAGCAACAGTCGAATATTGGCGATTAAGATATGCCTTAGCACCATCCTGAATTGCTTTGGCAATATCCGCCATTTTTTTGTTGCCTACAGGTTTTTTCATAATCCCGGCAATAAGGATCACCCCATAAAGCACCGCCAGAACCGATGATCCCAAAGCGATAGCAATTGATGTTCCAAACATAAGACCCCATGTGTTAATGATTTTATATTATATTAAGCTAAACGATAGACGATAAAGGTAAAAGGATATTCGATAGTAAATTCAGTAGTTACTCAGTAGATATTCAGTAGTAATACGATAATAATACAATGGCTAGTCGATAGCTAGACAATTGTTAAGCCGATAAATGATAAAAGATAAACGGTAAATGTAAGACGCAAGAAGAATGAATAATGAATTAAAGACTTAGAATTCAGAATACAGGATACAATTGCCAGATTATTGTTATAATAGTCTGTCATCCTGAGGTGTCTTACCGAAGGATCTTCTTATTTAGGTTTTAGATTATAGGTGTTAGGTATTAGGGGAAACAGAATGCATCATTATTAAGGTAAATTCTCCTGCCTGTCGCCTGCCTGTCGGCAGGCAGGGCAAGGCATGGTCGGTTCCTCAGAATGACTATTTATAATCCGTGTCCAATCATGTAGTCTCTTCTTTATTTCTGTGTTTATTCTGTGTCTCTCTATATTGTTACTATATACTTACTCCTATCTATTCTCTACCTTCTGCTCTTCCCAAATACACAAAACTTATGCGTCCCCTACGCATAATTTTAATATCACACTACCATATTTTTTATCTAGCAACAATACTTTAAGATTAATAACGAGTTCTATATAAGTTCTCTATTTATATTGGCAAAACCCTTGCATATCAAAATACTTCTGTATTAAGATAGATTAAATATCATTTAGATGTAGGGGAAATATGATAAATGAACTCAGAGTCCACCGCATCGATCCAAGTGGCAATATTCATCACAATAAAAAGGTTGACGAACTCGCCGAGATTGCCATAGCTAAAGGCATTGCCAGAAGGTCAAAAACTGGCGCAATTGTAGTTAATACGGGCAAATATACTGGTCGCTCTCCCAAAGACCGTTATATCGTCGATACTACCAATATCCATAGCACTGTCGATTGGGGTGAAATTAACCTGCCAATTAGCCAAAAACAATATATGAGCCTGCATGATAATGTTTCGGCTCATCTTTCTGCTTCCCCTGATTTATTTATTTATGATGGGATTGCTTGCGCCGACCCAAAATACCAAATACATATCAGAATAATCTCCGAATTAGCCCATCAAGCACTTTTTGCCAATCATGTTTTACATAGACCAGTAGGTAATGAGTTAGTGGATCATAAGCCAGATTTAACCATATTAGCCGCTCCCGATTGTCATGCCGATTCCAAAAAAGAGGGCATCAACTCCGAAGCCTTCGTTGTTTTAAATTTAGAAGAAAAAATAGTTTTAATTGGTGGCACTCACTATTCCGGTGAAATAAAAAAGTCAATTTTTAGTTATTTGAATTACCTACTACCCAAAGAAAATGTTTTACCTATGCACTGCTCTGCCAACATAGGCGAAAATAATGAATCAGCCTTGTTTTTTGGCTTGTCTGGCACAGGCAAAACTACTCTCTCTGCCGACCCTACTCGCATGTTAGTCGGTGATGATGAACACGGTTGGAGCGAAAATGGCATCTTTAATTTTGAAGGAGGCTGTTATGCTAAATGCATTAATTTAAGCCAAGAAAATGAACCTCAAATTTGGGCTGCTATCCGCGATCATGCCGTAGTAGAAAATGTGGTATTAGATGACAAAGGTACCTTCTATTTCGAAGATGACTCATTGGCAGAAAACACTCGTGTTTCATATCCTTTGGAATATATTGACAACGCCATTGAATCTGGCACAGCAGGACACCCTGCCGCAATCATTTTTTTAACTGCAGATGCTTTTGGCGTACTGCCTCCTGTAGCTAAACTTAATAATAATGGTGCTATGTATCACTTCCTTTCAGGATACACTTCTAAGATAGCTGGCACTGAACGTGAAATAATTTCGCCTCAAGCTACTTTTTCGGCCTGTTTCGGTGCACCGTTTATGCCACTTGATCCATTAGTTTATGCCAAGTTGCTTAAAAAATATTTAGCCAGATACAAAAGCAAAGTATTTTTAGTTAACACAGGTTGGTTCGGTGGTGAATATGGAGTAGGTAAACGCATTAGTATTAAAAACACTCGATCTATTATATCGGCCATTCTTGAGCATAAATTGGACAATATAAAAACTACTCGCGATCCCTTTTTTAATCTTACCGTCCCAACAAAAATTGATGGCATCGATTCTATTATTCTTAATCCCAGAAATTTATGGAAAAATAAAAAATCTTACGACAAAAAAGCTTGCAAACTCGCTAAACTCTTTAATGCTAATATGAAGAAATTCAAAAATATCCCGGATGCAGTTCTACACCAAGGCCCCGCGTAATATAAAAGAATGACTAAATCCGGATAACTAATGATAAATAATTATGACCGATCTTTTATGAAAAAGCCCGCAGACTGTCATTGCGAGGAGGCACGACGAAGCAATCTATAAAACAATATTATATTTATTTTATTACGAACTATAGTAATAGAATGATATATATTGGCGTCACTAATGATTTGATACGTAGAGTATTCGAGCATAAAAACAAACTGATCGATGGTTTTACAAAGAAATATAATATCAATAAACTTGTTTATTATGAAACTTGCCCTGATATTGTAGCCGCTATCGCTAGAGAAAAGCAGCTAAAAGGATGATCTAGACAACAAAAGATTAATCTAATCATTTCGATTAATCCAGACTTTTATGACTTATATCCAAAAATTATTGAATAGATTGCGGAGCCTGTCCCGAGTAATCGAGGGATCTTGCCCCTCGCAATAACATTTTAAATTTTTACTTTAAATAAAAAGGAATCCTATGAATTTTGTTTCAAAACGCGCTCTAGCTATAAGCCCTTCGCCTACTTTGGCCGTTACTGCCAGAGCCAAGGCAATGAAAGCCGAAGGCATTGATGTGATTTCATTCGGTGCTGGCGAACCGGATTTTGACACACCAAACAATATCAAACAAGCAGCTATTAAAGCTATAAATGAAGGCTTTACTAAATACACGCCAACCAGTGGCACACCAAAGCTATAACAAGCTATCTGTAATAAATTTAAAAAAGATAACGGTTTAGAATATGATGCAAAAAATATTCTGGTTTCCAACGGTGCCAAACAAAGTTTATTCGATATCGCTCAAGCTATTATTAATCCAGGTGATGAGGTAATAATTCCCGTGCCTTACTGGGTTAGCTATAAAGAGATGATTAAGATGGCTGGCGGTAAATGTCGTTTTGTTACTACCAAAGATTTCTTGCTTGAACCAGCAGATTTAAAGAAAGCAATATCCGCAAAGACTAAAGCACTAATTTTAAATTCCCCATCTAATCCAACCGGCGCGATTTATGATTTGGCGCGCTTGAAAAAAATTGCTGATATATGCATAAATAATAAAATTTTTGTCATTAGCGACGAGATCTACGAAAAGCTTATTTACGATGGTAAGCACTATAGCATCGCCTCCATCAGTTCTAAAATTAAAGATTTAACCATTACTATAAATGGTGTCTCCAAAAGTTATTCTATGGCTGGCTGGAGAATCGGCTACTGTGCTGGTGATGAAAAGATTATTCAAGCTGCTACAAATCTGCAAGATCACACTACATCTAATCCAAATAGCATCGCTCAGATTGCTGCTGCAGAAGCATTAAACGGTAACCAAAAATCACTGCAAGAGATGGTCAAGGCATTTAAGAAGAGACGTGATTTAATTGTTAGACTTTTTAATCAATTACAAGGAATCAAGGTAGCGCCACCCGCCGGAGCTTTTTATATTTTTGTCGATATATCTAAAATAATTAAAGGCGAATATCAAGGCTCAGATGATTTTTGCCAAGCACTATTACAAAAAGCAAAGGTTGCCTGTATACCAGGCAACGCTTTTGGTGATAGCAAATACATTCGCCTTAGCTTTGCTACCAGCGAAGCCAACATTAGAGAAGGTTTAAAGAGAATAAAAATGTTTATAGAGAATTAACAAAGCTTAATTTTAAAATCTGTAATTATCTCGATCGTCTCGTACAACACCACATCGGTTATTGCAAAAAGCGATATTATAACAAAACAATCTTTATAACAGATGCCACATCTTGAAAAACCTCAATGGCTCACAATGACACAAGAAATAGTTTCGCAGTAATCCCTTTATTAATAAATAAATTGCCACTATCACCATGACGCCTTCGGGCAAGAGCAATTCTTGATATATATTCAACCATTCTATTTAATTAGTTCTCTATATATTTTTAATGTTTCTTTGGCAGTGTCGTTCCAGCTGTATTTGGCAGCTTGCTTTAACCCTTTTTCTGACAGTTCTTGCCTTAAATTTTCATTTGTAGTCAACATCTCCATTTTTTCGGCTATATCGTCAACATTGTATGGATCGAAATACAGTGCTGCAGAGCCAAGAATTTCTGGCATTGCTGAGACATTTGATGAAATTACAGGCGTGCCACAAGCCATGGCCTCTAACGGTGGTAAGCCAAATCCCTCGGAGAGCGAGGGAATAACATAAAATAATGATCCGGCATAAGCAATTGGCAACTCTTCTTCTTCGATAAAACCGGTAGTCACAATCGGCAAAAGCAGATTAGAATTATGAATTAAGAATGATGAATTATAGTTCTCATCTTCCTTAATTCTTAATTCGTTATTCGTTATTCTGTTATTAATTTTGTCTATCAATTCAATAACTTCCTTCTCCTCCCTATCGACCTTCCCTACCAGCACAAGCTGAATAAATTTAGACTTTAAACCTTTACCTTCTAAGCTACTTACCTCCGTGTTTCTTCCGTGTCCATCCGTGTAGTTACTTCCGATTTTTATTAACTTTTCGTAAGCTTTCAACATCCTTATAAGATTCTTATGTTTCTTCCACATCCCTGTATACAAAATATAATCACCACCAATTCCATATTTTTCCTTAAAATCAATTATTTTTTGCTTTTGGCTCTTTAATTTTGGATTAAATCTGTCGTCCACCGCCAAATATGTCACAATAATTTTATTTGGATCAACTCTGTAGTTCTCGATAATATCTTTTTTACTTATTTCAGAAATCGTAATAATCTTAGTAGAATTTTTTACAGCTGATTTCATTACTGTGCCAAAAGCAATGCGTTTATATAATTTTTGACGATGCAGATGACCAAACAAAGTCAAATCATGGACAGTAACCACAAACTTACCCTTGTATCTAATTGGATGATTGAATTGAATAAAATGAACTAAATCAAACTTCTCTTTATTTAAATATTTCAACAGTTCAGTCTGTTCACCAATACTGTAGTGAGCAATATTTAAAACTTTGATTTTTAAATTGTCACCATGCCTGCCGGCAGGCAGGTTTTGATCTTTGATCTTTGATCTCTGAATTACGCTTTCTCCGGCTGGACGAATTAGTAGCGTAAAATCATTTTCTTTATCTAACTCCAAAATTCTTTGCACAATTTCAAGACAATATCGCGTCATCGACTCGCCTACTCCAATAAACCTACCATCAATTAATATTCTTTTTTTTATCATTTTTCGCTTATCCTTTACCGTTTTACATCTGACATCTATCCTTTATCGTTTACTTTTTTTACATTTTGCATTTTGCATTTATCTTTTATCGTTTTACGTCTTCCCTAACACCTGAAACCTGAAACCTTTATTCTGAAACAATTGTATATCTACTGAATATCTATTGAGTTGCCACTGAATTCCCCGTCTATCTTTTTACATTTATCCTTTTACCTTTTCCCCTTTTGCATTAATCCGAAAAAAATCATTGCCAGCCACCAGCCGGCTTGGCCGGTGTAAATATTCAGAAATAATCCCGCCGAGATAAAGCTGACTATAGCGTAAAATGAGGCTTTGGCAAAATATTCCTCTCTATTATTATAGCTAGCAATAAGCATAGTAGCCAACAATCCAATAAAGATTGCAAGCCCTACTAGCCCCAGTTCTTCAAAAATGTCTAAATAAATGTTTTCCGTCCAATGGTTCTCTCCTTCATCAATTCTATTTTGCGAAGAAGGGCCAGCAGTTCCTGTTCCTCGACCGAATAATCCGATCTCCCCTTTTTGCTGCCAAATACGTTGATATTGCTCCGCCCGTAAAGACGATGATGCATTATGTGTAAAGAATTGTTCTCCCACGCCATTTTTGTATAAGAAATATGATCCTGTCACGATAGTTAGTGCTAATAGAGATATTACAATTAATGATTTTGACACCCCCCACTTTTTCACTATTTTTTGGTAGAAAAAAAACAAAGTCATAATAAACAATGCTATCAAACAGCCACGAGAAAAAGTTAGAATGATAAAAAATGCTGTGATTACTGCCAGAGTAATAATTAAATATGATCTTTTTGATTTATAGCTACAAGCTAAACTGAATGCGTATATTGATAATAAGTATAAACCTAGAGCATTGGGACCAGACATTAATCCTTGCAATCTTTTAACCATTGCCAATCCAACATAATTATTGCCCATCAGAACACCTACACTTGAATATTCGCTAATAAGAGGTAGATTTATACCAACAATATCAGCAGACGAAATAATTATTGTGATAATCCCAATAGCAGTTATTACTTTTTGGAATATCTCAGTTTTTTTCTGATCAAAATCTGACAATTTCAAGCCTATCAGTAATAATACCGGACCGTATAGAAATCTCCATCCTTTCAGCCACTGCATAGCACTAGCTTCTTTCCAAAAAAATGTTGCTAATCCATAGATTGTGAATACAATAGCCACAATTATAACACTGTCATATTTTTTATTACGGCATAATAATATCAACCCGATTAAAAAAATTATGAATGCAAACAAATCTCTTAAAATTGAAATTCCTAAAATACCTGTATAACTTACAAGCCAAGAGCTAAACGGCAGAAAGAAAATTAGAAATATTACAGACCAGTATGATATTGAAGTTAATATTTCGTAAAAGCCGATTTTATTTCTTTTCATTTTTTAATATTACCATAAAACTTGAGTCTAGACAGTTAATATTTGCTACAACCGCTCCTTTATCATAATAATCAAATAAATTTTGTCTTGAATCTGTACTTCCATCAACTTTTATTACCCAGTAATCTGCATGGCTACCATCTTCATCGGGTTTTATCCAAGATATGCCGGCTTTTTCCAACTGATAACCGAGCGCATAATCCAAACCATCTTGGCTATCTCCTGCCATTTGAACAGTAGAAAGATGGGGAATATAGTCAATTATTTTTAATATATTGCATGATGGCTTTTCCGAGATATGTAAGAATGGAATGGAATTGACCAGTATAAATACAGCCATAGAAACAGGCATTAAATATTTAATTATCCTGCCTTGATCTAATAATTTTCGGAAGAGAACTAAACACGAAATTAATATAATAGGCCAAACCAAGACAATAAAATTAATATTGCTCCAATTATGTAAAATATAACCCATACCGTAAAATATTATCTGATAATTTGCCATATACCACGGCAAAGATATAAATAACATAAATATTATTGGTATTGCCAATAGATTTATGAAACTGTGTTTTTTCTCTCTTAGTCTCATCTGATTTGCAATAGTAATAATTACCACAAAATTTACAACAATGAATAATCGATCAATCAATAATCCCACCCCCAGCACAACTCCAAATAATATAGCTCTTTTTCTATCAGCCTTGGCTTTGAAAGTATGTAGCCAATAAATTGTTAATACCAACCAAGCAGTAATAGGTAAATATTTTTGTAGCTCAAATATCTGAGCAACTAGATATGGCATAGAAAATACAAGAAACATCAAAGCTATTGCCATTTTGTGACTACAATAGTTTCTAAGCAAATTGAAAACAGAATACGATAATATCAAAATCCAAATAATATTTGACGCAATAGCCACATCACTACTAGCGCCAAATAATAGATAACAAATAAATACCAAAAAATTCTGAGCTGGAAAATTATCAAAATAATTTGCCAGCAAAACTCCAATAGAGACCTTGTCATTTATAAAATTTAGCCACAATCGGCCAAAGCTAATTGATTCGTAAAGATTCCGACCTGATTCACGAGCAGGAGTACTGTTATCTAGCTTGAGCCATATCAACAAAAATACTAAGTAAATGGCTGTAAATAATAATGGAATCAACCAACTACTATATTTTTGAATATATTTTTTTATCTTCATTCAGTTTTATAATAATAAAAAGAAATTATTGAAAGCCAAAAAATCGTTGATAAATCATTTTTAAAATATGTAGTATCAAAAACACCATGCAACAATAATGAAATTACAGCCAAAGAAATAATTAAGTTCTGAGACTTTTTTGTTTTAATAATATTCCATAACGATGTTGCTACTATCACTAAAAAAGATACTAAGCCCACAATTCCGTTATTAAGCCATAACGCCATATATAAATTGTGAGGATGGTAAGCATACGGAAGCACGACATCTCGAAATGAATCGGATATCGACATAGTTGATAGATAATTTTGAAAATTACCCAAACCAACCCCCCAAATTGGATTTTGTTTGATCATCTGCCAAGAATAATTATAAATTTCGAAGCGCATCGAATCAGTGTCGGGGCGCATTCCATATTTTAATATTAGAATTATGAATAATGAATAAAGAATTATGCAAAAAACAATTAACGAGATTCTGTATACTTTGGTTTTAAGTTTGTAATATAAAGCTACCGCACCAATTATCGATAAAGATAATGCAAGAGCAATAATACCTGCCCGAGATTTGGTTAGAATCAAAGCGTAAAGCGGTAATATCAAACTAAAATAAAATGCTCCACTACATGCTTTTGGTTTTTTGCTTTTACCTTTTAACTTTGTACCGATTGTTAAAAATAAAATCGGCACGATAAACATCGCCAAGTAATTTGGCGATTCAAAAGGCCCAAATGCTCTGAAATTTTCGCCTAAGTATTGGATAAAACTGGCATTGCCGTATTGGTATAAAACAGTACCGATAATCCCCAATCTTTGAAATATCGCCCACAATGATACAATCATTAGCGACAGAAATAACCCAATATTTACTGCCGACAGATATTTGCTATTGTTTTTTTTGTCAGACAGATAATAACCTACTGTGAAGCTAAATATTATCGGAATAATTACCCAGCTTTTTACGATACCCATAGAATCAGATGAAAAACCTGCCCGCCAGATTCCGATAAAACTAGATATTATAAATATTAATATCGATGCCAATAAAATTTTTGGAAATTTAGCAATGTATTCTTTAAGATCTTTAGCGACTTGATTATTTCTAGCTATTTCACGTAAAGTTACTAAAAATATCAACAATACTCCAAATTCAAAGATATTTGTTGGTATACCAAAAAGATCATATCGTATAATATAAAAAGGTATTAAAAAAAACGTTACTCCCAGCAGCCAATCAATGATTCTAAATTTTACAATTTTTACCTCTTCTGACATTTGTGAGTAAATATAATTTTAAATAACTTCTTTGAATTACGGTATTGAATGAGCATGTGACTTGCTTGCTTGTATAATTTTCATCTTTTACTTATTGCTCGTCATCACAAGCCATCCCAATTGATCGAGAGGCACAATAATCTCTCTAATAAGTTGCAAAGCCCCTCGCGATGACAAACGCGAAAATACCATAACTTCTAATACAATTATATGGTGCGGATATTAATAAAGCAACGAAAAGTGAATAAAATTAAAAACAAAGCAGATAATTTTATTATCAAATTTTCAGAAAACCGTTTAGCTTGGATTATAATAGCTGTTTTTACTGTTGCTTACCTAATATTTGAATTTGTTTCATATTATAATTTTCGTTTTCCGGTATTGGATTTGGGCTTATACAACAGACATTTTTGGGGGTTGTCTCATTTTGATTTTAGTGCCAATCCTTTAAAAGGTTATAATTTATTAGGAGATCATTCGCATTTTATACTGCTACTACTGATTCCAATTTATGCAATTTTTAGAGATCCTCAAACACTACTGGTAATTCAGGTTTTAGTTGTAACTTTAAGCAGTTACCCTATATATTTAATAGCTAAAAAATACTTTAGTAACAAAAAAATCGCTTCTATTTGGCTTGTACCTTATCTTTTGTATTTCGGTTTTGCCTCCGCACTCGATTACCCCTTCCATGTATCCACACTAACAGCACTCCCTATGGCATGGGCTTTTTATTTCTTGTTAGACAAAAAAATACTACCTTTGCTAATATCTCTAGGATTAATGTTGCTAACTAAAGAAGATATGCCATTAATAGTAATTTTCTTTGGATTATATCTAATATTTTTCTACCGAAAATATATCCATGGAACAATTATCGTTTTATTAAGCGGAGCTTATTTTATTTTTACGACTAAGTATTTACTTCCACATATCAGCCAAATAAATTATTATTACTCAGATGCAGGAGAGCTTGGCCAAACATGGTCAGAGGCTATTGTTAATTCGCTTAAACAGCCAATGCTTTTTTTAAAAAATCTTTTTTTACCATTAATAAAAACTTCATCAATGATTTATTCTCTACTACCTTTTATGGGTTTATCGCTACTAACTCCGGAGATATTAATTTTTTTATCTCCTCTGTGGTTAGGAAGATTTCTCAATACCCAAGAATGGCGTTGGCTAACTTTGCAACACTATTCCGTAAGCCAAGCTCCCATTTTAGCTGTAGCAGCGATTATCGGTCTTTATAGACTATCTCAATTGTATAAAAACAAAAAATCAAAACAAATATTTATTAAATTTGCCATGATAATAATTATTATCTCTTCTGTAGCTGTTAATTGTAAGTTGCCCGGAAACAATTTGGCGAATTTATTTGATATGGATTTTTATCAGGTCAAACCAGAAGTTGCTTCAGCTAGAAAAGCAATCAAATTGATTCCGTCTGATGCTTCAGTAGGTGTGCAATCAGCCTTTCCTCAGCTAACCAGCAGAGATAAAGTTTATATAATGCCAAAAGCCATTCCTAAAGAGCAACCAGATTACATTATTTTAAGTACCAAGCTAGATATTTGGCCGTTTTGCTCAAACGAGAAAGTATTTGAATTTAAAAATTCATTAGAACAAGACTATTTTTACAAAGAGATATTTAATGAAAACGGAGTATTTATAATCAAAAAATGAATCCGAGTTTAGCAATTACATAGCTTTATGCCAAGTCTTGTTTATTTGTAGGCCAGATAATTGCTAAAAATATCCAAATATAAAGTAAATATAAAGTTGAGAAAGTTAGATATTGAACAAGTACTGCCAGAAGCCAACCTAGATATACAACATTTTCATATTTACCATTCCCAACAGCTAACACCTGATACCTTATAGCTAAAAATACGATTGCTAAAAATATCATTAGACCCACTAAACCAAGCTCTACTACAATTTCCAAATATTGGTTATTAACCGTTTGCCATTCACCGTTTTCTCGAAGAAATTGATATTGTGACAAAGCACCAAAAGTAGCCAAACCGATTCCGCTTAAAGGTCTGTCCCTTATGCTTTGCCAAGCAATTTGACGAGATAAATCTCTGTTTTTAAGAATTTCGATTTCATTTGTCGGAGTAAGATCTCGCACTCTAAATACTTGATTACAGAAATTTCTAAGACCTGCTTTACCTGCTACGGCATAAATCATTATTAATGAGATACTAATAGATACCACCGCAATTAATATCACAGATGCAACACTCTGCCAATTAATTTTCTTTTTTATAATTAAGGCTGAAATTAATATTAATATACCAACAACCAAACTTAAATAAGCTCCTCTTGATAATGCAAGAACAAACGCCGTAAGCATAATAATTAAACTGAAATTCCTTCTGAATGCTTGGATATTGAATATTGAATATTGAATATTTTTGACTTTACCATTATTCATTATTCGTAATTCATAATTCATTTTTAATAAAATCGGGAACAGTAAAAAGTTTGCCATATACAATGGCTCCAAAAATGTAGCATGGGGTCGCGGAAAGCCGAAGACTCGACTACCATATTGCTCTCTAAGCAGAGCTAGTTTGTAGCCCAAAACAGGTTCAAGAACAAACTGGATTATAGCCAAAATTGATACTCCTATTCCTAACCAAACAATAATATTTACAGCCATTTTTTTAATTTCGTTATTTGCGCATCTTCGCAGTATCATAAAAATGGTAGCCATCAAGAATAGAAGTGTAGAATAAATAATAGTTCTATATGGTGCCAAAGACCAGAGAGATGAAATAAATGACCATAATACCAACGAAAAAAGGAAATATTCCTCCAGCGCAATATCGGAAATCAGAGATTTTAGCCGTGTTATAAAACAATATTTAGTAAAATATGAGATTACAAACCAAATAATTAATAAGAGCGACAAAACATATGCCGGTTTTATGGTAAAATTTAGCACTTCAAAAGTAGCCAAACGCTCAAAGGGCAAAAGTAAAAAAATTAGGTATATGAAATATTGACATTTTTTATTTACCACTCGTATAATTTAACACAATCTAAACATTTTCTCTATCTTA
>CAYMCH010000021.1:0-15854 GCA_964389035.1 uncultured Candidatus Saccharibacteria bacterium
ATGACATCTATCTGAATGTTTGAATTTTTAACATTTGATATTGTTTCGGATTTCGATATTCGGATTTCGTGCTTTATACAGTGTAGATTCTTCATGCTTCAGAATGACTATTATAATCCGTGTCTGACCCTGCCTTGCCCTGCCTGCAGGCAAGCAGGCGTGTAGCATTTTCTTATCATGTGACCTATCCCGGTTTTACAATAATCCATGCAGCTACAACCGAAAAAGCAGAAGTAATAAAAGCTAAAATTAATGCTATATACATATTAACTTGAACTTTACTTCTTGCCAATGGGTTACGCCCGATAGCTTCTAATCCCCTGCCTGCCATCCATGCCATACCCAAGCCGGCACCGAGTAGTCCCAAGCCAGAAGCAAGAGCGGCAGCAAAATATTTTAGGTATGCACCAGCACTTCCCCCACTGCCAGATGAAGCCCCTGCTATACGCATGGGGTCACCTGTGACTTCAAATGTATTACTAACACCATTCATACCAGGCGCTATGGCGTCAATTACTACATTTTTTTTGCCAACGGATATTGTAACTTCTCCGGTCCACATACCGCTAGTAAAGTCATTTATAGCTGTTGGAATAATAGTATTTGTAGAATCACGTAATACTACTTGATCTTTAAAATCAGCAATAATATTATTGGAATTATCTTTGGCTGTAAGTGTAATTTTAAAAGGTGTACCAGCTTTTTGCGGTCCTTGTATCTCTTCAAAAGAGAAATAGCCTCCGGGAGAAGGATAGGAAGATACAGGAATTTCTGCAGTTTTGGTAACACCATTTTGTTCGGCTGTAACACTAACTGTCCCGTTTCCGGCTTGACTGCGTAATACTAATTCGGTTTGGTTGCCTTCTGGAGTGATAATTTCGCCAATATCTCCGGAAGCGCTCCACTTAAAATTTACTTCGTTAATAGAAAAATTGTATTTATCGTAGGCAATAGCAGTGAGAACATGGCGAGTATTTGTTTCTGCCTGAATAGTATTGGGAGTAATAAGCACATGGTCTAGATCACTTTGCCCCTCTGGTTTCTTATTGGCTTCGGCTTGTTTGTTTAAGTAATCTTGCAATGCTCCAACATCAATTTGGACATTGCCTCCATCTTGACCACCACCTCCTTCGGTACCACCGTTTTCATCTGACCCTTTGGCATCAGCATATATTACTGTTACGGAGGCAGCTGCTCCCACATTGTTGGAAACATTTTCTGCTCTAACAGTACTCGGAAAATTGCCAAGTGCTGTGCCGGCAGTAAAGACTCCATTTGAATCAATAACACCGCCACCGTTCGTTACAGACCAGTTAACTGTACCTAACGGTACATTGTTACCATATCTATCTATACCACTGACTTGGAATACTTGCTGGGCGCTTTGGGGGATAACTGCAATGATAGGGGAGATATTAAGTGTCGCTAGAGTATCGGGTGTGGCATTAGCGTAGAAACTAACAGGATTAGATAACCCATTAGTCAATGTCGCAGTGACATTATAAGTACCGGATTTATTGCCTAAAGTTAAATTTGTATTACATATCCCATCATTATTAGTAAGACAGCTTGTTGATGATAGTCCATACCCGGAAGAGTTAGGTGGGAACCCTGCCATCTGAAATATTACCCCCATCGTTTTGATAGCATTGGAATATTTATCCATCACTCTTACTGATAATGAAGTAGGTAATACTTGATTAACTTTTGATGATTGATTGTTGCCACCGAATATTCCCATGTAAACTTGTTTTGTGTCTGGGAGGACAGAAAACTCGTTGGATGATTTCGACTGAAATCCACTAGCTGCTAAGGTGATAGTATCAGTATTTGAAGCTTTGGTAATAGTAATATTCCCATGATATTCTCCATTTATCATGTAAACTTGATTGGGAGTGACAGTGTTGGTGGAGTTTTGAATAAATACATCACCGCTATAATCAGTAATAAAACCGGTATCAGGATCGTAAGCACGAAAATATATGTCAAAAGGAGCCCCTGCTACTCTAGAGCTAGAAGAAGGGTCGATAATAAATATAAATGTTTCAGGCTCGTCAGCGCGAATAGAGATAGGACGAACAAAAAACAAGATGCTTATAGCACAAACAAAAACAAACAAAAAAAGTTTGTTGAATATTTCAATTGTTTTCATTTATCCCCATCCTGCGAAAATACAACTGACAAGATATTTCTAAACAATGCAATACGGAATTATTTTTATTATATCAAAATTATCCCTGCCAATAAAACATCATTATAGAAAAGTCTATCAAATTAATATGTCCATCATTATTAATATCTGCACTTACTTCTGTGCCACCCCAATAATATAATAAAATAGAAAAGTCAATTAAATTTACACTTTCATCGCAATTCAGATCGCCACGAGTAATATCGCACTCCGGTTCGCCGCCCGGTGGCTCTGTTCCATCACTAACACGAAAGAAAACACTGATAGAGAAGATGCTTTGAGTGCCTAAATTATCTTGCACCAGGGCATTTACCTTGTGATCACCATACTCCATATCTTCTGTATCGGTGATGGTATGTGTATAATCACCATTCTCATCAACAGTCACCTCATAGGTGTTTACTGGGGGCTCAGTAGCAATTATTGTTTTATAGCCGGGTGTGCCACGTCCCGAAACTGTGATTTCGTCTCCTCTCGATATTTGTTCTTTGTCTAAACTAATAGTGGGGGGAAGTATTAACCCCGTAACCGTAGTTGTTTCGCGAGCTCGAGTATATACTTGTACAAGGGTTTGCGAAGTGTATCTTTGCAATTGATCTATGCCCACAATGGTAATAGTATGATCTTCTGGTCTAAGACCGGGAAATATCTGCGTGAAAAATCCATTATTTTCTGCGGTGCATGTTCCTAAGATAGTATCTCCTTCGGAAAAAGTAATAAACATACCCGGGGCAGAATAACCAGATATACTAAGCACTCCAATGTCGGAAGGAATGGCTGCTGATACTATAATCGAACCGGTAGTTGGAGTGGCTTGGACTCTAGATATAAGTTTTACATTCAATCCGTCTGTGTCTGTGGAGTGCCTAATATATACATCAAATAATTCAGGCAACGAAGGATTATATCCTGTAACACCAGAGACAGTAATAAATGTGCCAGCAGGTATATTTAAACCGGTAATTCTAACACGAGTTTCTATTACACTCAGTTGAGGTACGCCGGTATAATTACCTGAAATAGATGTGGGTGCAGAGATGCCGTTGAAGGAGGGAAAGTCTATAATAATATATTCGTTTGATAAAATATCGTCTGCGTCGACAGGGAGCCCAAAGGCAATATTGTGAGTTGCAAAAGCATTTAGTGCTCTAGTATTGATGGTGTCTCTAGCCGCATCAAACTTTCCAGCCGCACTTACTCCAACGCAAAAAACTGATAATAAAGAAATTATTAGCAGTAAAGATATTTTTTTAATTGCCTTTGATATTTGCACAGATAAACGAACCCTCACTTAATTCGAGCAAAAATTAGATCAGATGTATCGAAGCAATACTAAGATTATTTGGTGAGATTGTGGAGAATCTTTTTGATACTTTTTCTTCCTAAAACCATAACAAGTATTAGAAAAACAATGACGCAACCTGTGATAAGTGCCCATGTTGGGCAAACATAGAAAGAAGTACTGGCCGATAAAGGTTTGTTTTGTTGTCCGTATGTGGCCACCAGTGTGCCAGTATATCGACTAATCAAGTTAGCTGAAAATTTCCATTCAGTCGACATTTTTCTTGTTGCTCCGGGCAATACGTTTAAACCATTGAGGGGTAATTCAGTTACTTTTTGGCCAAATAAATCTGTGATTACAATCGTGCCTTTAGGTTTGATGTGATTATTACCGTTGTCTTTTACCCTTAAATCAAATACTACAGGACTGCCTTTGTAATAGCTTTGAGTAGTGTTAAATGATTCAATTGAAGCTTCTTCTTTTACATTGCCAGATACTCTCAACAAAATTAGAGAGCCAACACGGCTAGAAACTGCAGCTCCTGTGTCGACTTGAGCGTCTCCGCCAATTTTTACTAATACTGAGCAATAATGTCCGCCAGGTTCAGCATCTTTGGGAACTGTAATCGAAAACGGGACTTCCTTTTCACCACCGGGTTCGATGGAAAAAGATTTAATGCTTGGAGTTACCCATTTTGCAAGTGAGTAGGAAGTGTTTGATTGACTTTCATCTATAAGATCAATGTTTCCTTCTTCGCCAACCGCTTTAAAATCTTCGGTAACAATTGAATAACTAGTAGCAACTTTTGAGTCATTTCTAACCCTGATTTTATCGTTAATAACCTCGCCAGGATTGGCAAATAGCTCAAAAGAAGGAGGTATCACGGTAATGGAACGCGCACCCTCAGCTTGTGCATGAGTGTGTTTAGGCGCCCCGACAATAAAAACGAACATCAAAACAGATGCGATAGTAAAAAAAATCCTTTTGAGCATGTCATCTCCTTTTTATGATTTTTATCAGTTAAATATTCAATATAAACAAATAAATAAATGTATTCCTATTTATATTAGCCAAATCATTTCTGGCTTGTCAATCATTTTTTATAAAAACATCAAAAAATTTGATCTAAAAAATTATGTGGCTGGGGCGACTGACTGTTCGGTCTTGTTTTTATTTCTCTTTTTATCCTCGTTTGCAACGCTTGATACTTCTTGTTTGGCTATTTCAAATTCTTGTAAATATTTTTCTTTCCCTGATTCTCCACCTTCTCCTACTAAATCAACTTTGCTTTGGAGCGCAGCCAATGTACCTATCTGTTTTTCTAGTAGTTTTTCCATTTTGGCGTGTCTTTTTTTCTCGTTTAAATATAGTTTGATGCCTAAGAAAATTATCACTGCTAACAATAATATTGTAGGCAATACACTGGTCCATAGGAAACTGTTTTTGCTAAACATGCCTTTGACAGATGCCTCAGAAACCACAGAATCTGATGTTTTGAGTGGTTCTTCTGGTTCTGAACCTTTTACTCCCACAACTTGTGCGATAGATCCAAAAGAAGCTGATGATTGTGTTGGTGTTATAGAGGTTTGTGGGGTTGCCACCGGTAGTGAACTTGATGAGGAGGATACTTCGGGGATAGTAATTGATTGAACGGGGGTAGTATCTATTTCTTGATCTTCGGGAGCTTGGCCTACGCCAAAGACATGTAAATCGATAGAGTTAGCTTCGTATCCAGAAAGGACAGTGCCATTAAAAACAACTAAGATATCAGATATTTTGATTGTAGCTGTCCCAGCAACTCTACCTCGGAATCTGAGAGTTGTTACAAGTCCTTTACCTGAATAACCAGGGTTTGGACGTCCATATTCTATACGAGTGGCAGTGTTTGTAGCTGGCAACCAAAATTCTGTTCCTACCATTGAAGGTTCTATTCCTTCAAGATTTTCAGTAGGGAATTCGATCTTAAAGCCTATGGCGTGTATATGATCATCACCAGTGTCAATCTTGACGGGTATCTCAATTATTTCATCAACTTCAACATTCACGGTGCTTGCCGAAAGCGTGAGACCTTTATCTGCATAAGCAGCTTCGGGCAACAAAAAGAATAATAGAAAAAAAACAAAAAATACAAAAACACATTTAAAGATTTTGCTTTGTTTATGAAAAAGTACCAAATTCAAAAACAATTGGCCCCTCCGCATTTTTTATATTCCTGCTTTAATTTTTATTGTTTCCTTGGGAAATTGTCTTAATAAGTTTGTGCCCTTGCCGTCATTGGCCAAGACCATACTTTGATCATTGAGATAAATATTTGTAGTATTGATAGCTTTGCTGATAAATTCGATTTCCTGAATGGTGTCTGTACCGCGAAACCCCGGGTAGGGTGTGCCACAGGAAAGTTTAACGATACCATCGATGTTGCTGTAATTATTTTCAGGATAAAATTTACAAAAAGAGTTAGTTGTAGAAGTTGTGGATATCTGCAGAGATTTGGGGTCGAATTTTAAATAGCTTTGTACGGCATTTATCGAGTTCCCCATTGTATCAACATTGATTTTAACTATGAATTTTCTTCCAACTCCGCCAACTTCACTGGGAGCTTGAATGCTAAGTGCAGATTCGTTTTTTTCTGCTCTGATACTACTTATATTTAACCTAATAAGAGGATTGGGTTTAAAAAATAATATATACACAATTAAAATTACTACAATAACTATTGCGGGAATAAAAAACGATTTATTTTTAATAAACGATAATTTTACTTTCAATATTTATCCACTAATTAAAATATATCAAAATATAGAATAAAAAATTCCTATTACTTTGATTTGACCCATTTTATGTATCAAGCATTTTAGCACTTACAATAATATTATAAATGATACTTAAAAAACATGAAAGAGTTTTATTGTGATCTATAATTTTCCAGGGTATACAACTATTAAATGCAATTATTATTTTAGCAAGAAGGCATTTTTGGTATAATTATTTAGGTTATTGATGATAAAGTGACTAGTGCAAAATAATTAGTTTTTGGATAAATCTATGAGTTTATACAAGATGCGGATTTCTGCCAAAGCAATATGTTTTAATAATAAAGGAGAGGTTTTGCTGGTTAAGGGGAAAACATTGTACGAAGGCAAAGAGTTTTGGTGTGTGCCGGGTGGGGGAGTGGAAGAAGGCGAAAGTCTATTTACAGCTGCCGAAAGAGAGGTGCTTGAAGAAACAGGGTATAGTGTTAAATCGGAAAAAATTGTCTTTGCCCAAGATTTAGAATGGCAAGATAGTGGTAGAAATTTAGAAATATTTATGACTGGGAAAATTGACGAGACGAGACCTCTGCTAGATGAACACGATCATGATCCAAAAATGTTTTCCGAAGAGGAGTTTGCGCAAATTAAATTTTTGCCGGAAGGTATTAATCCGTTTGAATTAGCTAAATCAGGCGGGGTTGGATATAAAACATATTTAAATCAATGAACTAGTCGAAAAACAAAAAACCACTAGATAAATTAGTGGTATTTTGTTTTTTGCAAAAATGTGTGAGCCTTGAGTTAAAGCAAGCAAAGTTGCGTCTTGGCAAACTATTGCTCAAGGCCCGGTTGTAAATCCCGGGACTCGTAATAAAGAGTAGCCAAGAAACGCAAATTGGCTTCTCTACAACTCGTTGGAGTCTAGAATTCCATTGAGTCACAAACCATATAATATCTTTGTATTATGTTATTGTCAAAGGTTTGGATTGTGGAAAACAATATAAAATAAAAATAATTATTTTTTTAATAGATTTACAATTCTATTATCATTTAAAATTTTTTTAAACCAAAAAGTGTAATTATTAGGATTTAAAGTGATATCGGACTGAATATTTTCAATAATATCCCAACGTGTATCATCGATCTCTTCAGGATCGGGTGATGGAGAATTGTTGTAAATGCCTTTATAAACGCAGTCATATTCATGCTCTGTGAGACCATTGTCAAACTCAGCTTTGTAAATGAAGCAACCAATTTTTTTGACAGAACAATCGAAACCCATTTCCTCTTTTAGTCTGCGATGAACTGCTTGAGGATAACTTTCGCTAGGCATAGGATGGCTACAGACGGTGTTGGTCCAAAGTCCACCCGAATGATATTTTTTTGAATTCCTTTTTTGCAATAAAAGTTGACCTTTAACATTAAAAATAAATATCGAAAAAGCACGGTGCAAAAGACCTTTTTGGTGTGCTTCCAATTTTTCCATTTCGCCAATTTTACGATTGTTTTTATCTACTAAGATGACTTTATTCATAATTTATTCTCGAGTTATATATTTTAAAATGCTTAGTAATAAATTTAGGACGATAAAGCTAATACGATATGATATTTATGGGGATAATTTTTAGTCTAAAATAGCTTATTATTATCCTTTATTAATCATTCACAATTTTTATCTGTTTTGTATTCAATATCTCGCATTTATCGTTTACAATTTTGTTTCTGAATTTTTTAGTATTCTCTTTTAACCATATAGTCGGCAATTTTTAACAAAAAATTTTTGCCTTCTTTATTTAGTTCCATGGCTTTTAAAGATTTGAATGATTTTTTGACAAGATCGTTAGCAAGTTTTTTAGATTTATCAAGCGCTCCGGTGTCTATAATAATTTTTCTAACTATAGCCAGTCCTCTGATGCCAACTCTTTTGTTGCCGAGGTAGAGCAAAATTTTTTCTTTTTGTTTGTCGTTTGCGGCTTCTAAGGCATCAAGAATTAATAAAGTTTTTTTACCTTCTTCTAAGTCACTGGTTACTGGTTTGCCAAGCTTTTCTTCACTGCCGAACATACCCAAAATGTCATCTTGTATTTGAAAAGCTGTCCCAAGCGGATAAGAATATTTCTCCAATCGTTTAATTTTTTTGTCATCAGCCCCTGCTAGAATGGCTCCTATTTTAATAGGACCATCAAAAGTATATGGGACTGTTTTTAGTTCTTGCACTTGTATAACATCTTTTTGGGTAATGTCATCCCGAATTTCTGAAAATATATCTAGCAATTGCCCAATATTCTCAGTAACATAAATTTTATTAAGCTCGAGTAGAGACCTAATCTTAAAAGAATTATTAATCGTTAAATCAGAAATAATTTCATTTGATAATGAAGCTGCTATATTGCCCGCCAATATGCCTGCGCACAGTCCCAAAGTTCTGGGATTGATCTTGGAGTGAAATTTTTCTTCAGCTATTAAACGATAGCTTTCGTGAATGGTAACGCCACCTCGACGTAAATTATCATCGTCCATAATATCGTCGTGAATAAGCAGGTACGTTTCTGCCATTTCCATACTCATAGCTGCTTTTATGGCTTCTTTACGGTTTTTGCCACCATGGGCGATGTAGCTATAATACAAAAGAGCAGCCCTTATCCTTTTACCGCCTCGGAGTGTTAGATCGTGGATATGATCCATTAACTCTTTAGTATGTGGGGATATTTTGGCTGCTTCTTTGACTTTTTGATCTAAATATTTTTTTAATTCTTTATCAAGAATTTTTTTAAAATTTGCGAGATCTTCTTTGGCGCCCATAATTAGTCCTTTAATATTTTAACTAATATTTTGCGATTATCACGCGGGCCATCCAGTTCCAATAATCCAATGTCTTGGAATTGCCCTTTATTTAATTTGCCGTTTTCTATATCAAGTATTATTGTCTGATTGGTTAGTAACTGCCGCACATGGCTTGGACCATTTATGTCATCTGTTTTACAGATTCGGCTAGGGTGAAGCGCACATCGGTGTTTATATTTGGCACCATCATCATCAACAATTTTTGTCAATTGGTCTATAATATCTTGGCATAGATTGACTTCGGCCGATTCCTGAAGTACTAAGCCGATTGTGGTGTGTAATGTATATGCCACCAGCGTGCCATTCTTTATCCCAGATTCTGAAACCACTTTTTCTATATCTTTAGTAACGCAGATCATTTCAGCGTGCTTTTTTGTGTTGTAAGACAATACTTTTTTCATATTTTATCCCTATGGTTAAAACACCAACATCATAGCACTAAACATATGCTTGGGCAATATATATTATTCTCAAGTTAAAATCATAATTATTAATATCGACAACACTATCGACATTAGTGTGATATAGCACACTAATGTCGATAGATTGGGTTGAGACTATGATATAAAAAATGGGGACGTTTTTGTATTAAATTCGCCGGTAGGTGTTTGGGAATAATAAAAAAAGCCATCGCTATGACATTTTAAATGACTCCTCAGATAAAGGGCTACTTATTCGGGAATTATGGACGTACGTCCATAATTCCCGAATATTATCCGACCCAACCAAAGCAATGCAACGATCGTACTATATTGTTGAGCTAGTAAAATAAGGTAAATGAATGAGGGTTAAAAACAAGGAGCGAGAGTTTCTCTGTCAGCATACTTATTAAAATACTTTTAGCTGGCTGGGCTTACTCGATTAATCTTTTGCACTCATCGGCTTTATGTTTACAGTTTCCCACTTACATTGTCTCGCTTTCTACAATCTGCGTTGGCTTATTAAGGTATTCTCTGGCTGTATTGTATGATAAAACATTGGGAAATTTATTGGCAAAACCATCCAAAAATGATTTGTCGCCTGCCAAAAATGAAAAGTGCTCGTGGGTGTTGCAAAAAAGCCATGAAAAATCGGCAGGGAAAATGAAATTGTCAATGAATGAAAAACGAGCCAATTCTTGCACAAGCTTATCCGGTCCAAGTGCTCCGACACTATTATTGCCGCCAGTCGGATTAAAACTCATGATCGCGTACAGCTTATTAATTCCCTTGCTTTTAAAAAAATCGGCGATTAAAGGCAGGAATTTAGTCTCCAGTAGCGTTTCGTTCGGATGGTTCCAGTCGAAAGTTATAAAATCATCAAAAATATCTGTAATATGTTTGGCATTTTTTCGTTGTGGATACCACAGAGTGGGAAAACTGTGAGGCAAGAAAGTAAAATTCAAAATTGTTTTTGGACGCTTTCCCAAATACTTCTTGGCCATTTTCTTGCCATTATATCCGAACAATGAAAAAAATTGCGATGCAATAGTATTAGAATCTGAATAACTTAAACGGTCCATATTTATTTTTACTTTCTACTTTGAATTACGAAATGTAAATTACAAGCAGATTTAAATAACAAATAAGGTATCAGGTTGTTTTAATCTGTCTGCACTTTAACAACAAAGTTTTTGTTTTTGTCTAAGATCTTTTAAGCCAAAACATATGACAGTAGAGCGTAGATATAGTTAGCAAGATATCCCTCTACTGATTTGGGTAGGCTTGTGACCAAGCCATGGAATAATTTCAAATTTCTGAAATTCAGTTCAATCAACATTCTGCCCTCATAAAGCCATTTCTGAAAAGCTGTCATCATCTTCTTCATATTCTTCCGAGGTTTTACCAGCATAATGCTATTCCCTGAATCATACACCTGTCTTTGAAGTCTAGGCCCAAATATCCGGAATCAGCCACGAAGATACCTCTCAACCCTTCGTTTAGCTCAGGAAACACATCCCTTTCATCAACCTTAGCAGTAACGAACTTCAAGGCCAGAAAATTCCTGTTCAAATCAGTCGTTAGATGCAACCTAATACCATAGAATACACCTCTACTGGTTCCTCCGAAGCTGGCAAGCTCTTTCATGGTTTTATGAGTATTAGCGTTACGGAATTGGCACACAGGGATGTTTGTCGAATCAGTATGTTTAACAACATGACAGTGCTTTTTGTTTAAATAAAGCATAAAGGAAAGGATAATGCTGGCTAGCGGAGCGAAACGGTTGAGGTTAACCACGAATGTTTTGTAAGAACAATTGGGCTGGAATATCTGATAGACCGCTTTCTTTGTCTCAATTCCATGAGTATGTTTGAATACACCCAGAGAGATAATAACATCAATTGTTAAAGCTAACTTTCGACCTTTGTGGTTTTCATACCTAGCTAAATCAAGATCTTTGTACAACACTGAAACTTTGTGTATTATGTCATTGTAAGCTTCAATTTGGGCTTTCATGATGGCGTAATACTATGTTGTTTCAATATACACAGTTTACGCCATTTTTTATTAAGGTGCATGTATTTCGTAATTCAAAGTGATTATATATACATTTACTATATTAATAATTTAGGGCGGCATCAATAGCTGTTTTTGACACCGCCCCCGGATCCTGCTAGACTCGCACTCGCCTACCACGCAAGCCCAAGGGCCGGCACAACCGTGTAGGCGGTTGTGTACGCGATAGCTACTGCCGCCCAGACCGGAAGCCACGGCAGGGCGTTTTGCACGCACTGTTGGATGGCGTTTTTGATGTCGGTGAACTTGCCTCGGGTTGTTTTGCAGTAGCCGGACGCGGAGTTGTAGATGCCGAACTGTGGCCCGTTTTGCCACCAACCACACAGATGTGCGTTGAAGACTTCTTTGCCTGTACTCGAATCGTTGACCAGCAGGTTTAGGTGCCAGCAGTCCCTCTTGATGCAGTCTCCGACGTAGTGCTTGTCCCAGTGGATCTTGCACCAGTATTTCCCGACCCAGAATGCTGGATCGACTTCACTGCTCGGACTGGAAGTAGGCGCGAATGAGATGTCGGCTCTAGTCCGCGCTGATTCGATAGCTAGTTGACGTAGCGAGTCTAGAGAAAGCGGTTGTTCATCCAGCGTTCGCAGCTGGAAACTGTAGCCATCAACTTGGACCAAACCGCCCTCAGAGCTTGGAGGGGGTGCTTCGTTGACCGCAGACGAACCACTTCCACCGCAGCCGATGAAGGACACACACGCCACCATCATCACGGATACTGCTACGAGCAATTGGATTGCCTTTTTCAACGTTGTCAACTCCTTTGAGCAATGTATTGCTCCGCTTAAGCAGAGCAAGCATTTCTCAAAAAAGTAAATTATTGTATATATCTCCTTGTGATGTCTGTCATAAAGATGCTTACTATACATGAAAAGTTCAAAGATGCCTTTTTTAGCTTCTGCTCTTCAGGAAATAATACTTTTGTCACGCAAAATATTTGCTTTTCGATAAATTTGTAGTTCACTTTTTAAATCCAGAAAATCAATAAATCTTTGGTATTCTACATGGCTAATTAGCCCATTTTGGTAGCAATCATGCAAAATTTCAACTTTCGCACATAATAAGCTATAAGCCTCTTCGTACTCGGTTTGTTGTGTAAGCCATATTACCTCCCTCCAAAATTTTAAAACATACCTCGAATTCATAAAAAACCTAGTTTAATGTTCAATCTAAACCAAAAATATCTTTAACAAAAACTCTCATCCATACCGCAGGGGTTCTTGAGGGGTTCTTTTTTTACAAAAAAGCTCATTTTTTAGAATGAGCTTTTGGCGAGAACAAAAAAACTACAATTATGAATGTTTTTCCATGTAGCTAATCCGCCAGGCAATCGCATGAATTGCCTCTTTTTTAAGTGCAATATAGGCATTCCTTGATGTGTAAGCATAATCCGCAGGGGAACTTGAATCGTACTGAGGATTATTGAGCCTCCCTGCTTGTGACATAATTCTTACGGGATACTCATTAAAGCCCAGATTCCACAAAATCTGCCCCTCATCTGCCTGATCGTATGCGATCATACGCAATAAAGAATATTTTAAATTGCTCTTAATTCTCCTGTTGGGCTCAGATTTGGGTTTGAAAAAATTTATTGCATCATCTAAAAGATTTCTCAAAGCATCTACGGGAAGTTGCCCTTGAGCAACTTTCTTTTTAATGATACCTAATCGCAGAAGAGGGCTCTCTTCTAAGTTTTGGGGTGAATGATAATTCCTTATCAGCTGATATGCTTCTTCATCGTTAATAATTGAAAGGCCAGAAGATAAGTTGAAAAATAAATCATTTAAAAAAGTATTTAACCAATTATAAAAAGACAACGAAAACATGGTAAAAATAATAATAAAACTGTAGAGGATTAAAAAGTCTGCAAAAGGTTCTCGTATAAACGATTGGATAAGAAAAAGATAAATAATCTGAATTAAGAGCATCAATAATGTTTTTATGTAAAACGATTTTTCTAGAACCAAGCCTTCTTTTTTGGTAAAAACATAATAGCGCAGTATAGAAAAAATAAAAATTACAGCACTAATAGAAAGACCGATACTAAATAAAGTGTCAGCGTTGTTAATTTTTATGTAAAAGCTAGTGATTCCAAAACCAAGAGTAGTCATTAAACAAATTCCACCAATTAATGGAATATAATATTTTCGTACAAATATTGTTTTTGCTTGAAGCCACAAAATATTACCTGCGACAACTAGAGCAAATAGCGAAAACATTATTGGAAGAAAAAGTATGCCAGGAGAAAAACCGTCGAATCTTCTAAAATTGTCAAACCTTAATACATGCGGATTTACTATAAAAGGACCGGCAATATCAATTATTGTCGCAAATATACCCGAAATATATCCAAAATAAAGGATAAACTTTGAGAAATTGTCATCGCGATTAGCAACTAAGTAGCTTGCGTGATAAAAGAATACTGGCACAAAAAACACAGACCAGTCTGTCATTCGTTGCCAATTCAAATATATGCTCAAACTAGAAGAGCTTAATAGTATTGGATTAAAAAATAAGCCCACACCCAGGCTTATTAAATAACAGGCTGATACCCGAAGTAGCTTAGAGAACGGATTTACAGAAAGCAAATAAATGGCGACCCAAATTAGAAGAGCACCGGCAGTCAATTCAAAAATTTCCATTATCGAAAGAGGTACCATAAATACCAATACTATAGCAGATAATAATAAAAATGTCATAAACTATGATTATGTATAGATACGTAATTTAAAAACAATACTAGTAATAATTTTATTATTGGAGAAAACCATTGTATTATATAAGAAATGCGTATGGTTTTTAAAAAAATTTGGGATGAATTTGTTTACGGAGGGCATTTGGTTGCATTTGGTTCGTTTAGTATAGCATTGTGTTATTCAATAATCGATGCTAATGAGATTTCAATAAAGTTATTGATTGGAGTTTATTTAATTACTTATATTATCCATCTTCTAGACAGATATAATGATATAGCTACAGATTCCTCTTTCGAAAGAAAAAAACATTTTGAAAAATACCAAGGGAAGTTAACAGGTATCTTACTTATCTGTTTTTTAGCTTTAATCGCTGTGTTCTGGAGTAAAGGTTTAGCCGTAGTATTTATCTCAATTATTATGCTACTTGCTGGTATTCTGTACGGAGTATTTATTAAAAAAATTACCTGCTACATTACAGGTTTTAAAAGCTACTACACTGCATTAGCTTTTTCTTCTATAGTGCTATTTTCTTCTTATTACTATCATTCAAAAATTGATGCCGTCGCAATATGTATGTTTTTATTTTTTACTTTAAGGTGGTTTGGAAACACAATATTTTGCGATTTAAAAGATGTTCGGCAAGATTCGTTAGAAAGTTTAAAAACATTTGCAGTAAGATATGGAAAAAAAGTGTTAGTTATAATAATCGTATTGAGTAATATATTATCAATTGGGGTGTTATTGTACGGTTATTACAATCTAATATTACCAAAAAATGCGTTGTTATTGTCGTTTTCATTAATTTATGTGTTGTTTTATATAATTAAATCATACAGAAAAAATGTAAATTATCAGTACTTGGCGAATGTGTGGGCAGACGGGGAATCTTTCTTCTGGTTAATTTTGATAGTTATCGGGAGGGCAATATGGGTATAATAGGTATGTTGCTGCTAGTGATCATACTTGTAGCTTCTTTTTTATTGGGAATATGGATATTTTCTTCAAATACAAAATCAAAAATGAATTTATGGTTTCTCTTAATATCAATTACGATTTTTCTTTGGAATGT
Source organism: uncultured Candidatus Saccharibacteria bacterium (assembly GCA_964389035.1). Classification (GTDB taxonomy): domain Bacteria; phylum Patescibacteriota; class UBA1384; order XYA2-FULL-43-10; family XYA2-FULL-43-10; genus CAYMCH01. Next base: position 15,331 of record CAYMCH010000021.1, read on the forward strand.
TTTTGCATATATGGGCTATAGCTCTATCGACGTAAACAAGTCTTTAATTTATTTTCGGCTTAATTTTTCAGCCGTATCAATATATTTCTTAAGCTTTTATTACTTTACAATATATTTTCCCACAACAACTAAAAATAGATCAAAATTATCAGATGTTGTAGTGTCGGTATTAACAATAATTTTCGCTCTTATCTCACTATTTTCGGATTTAGTAATAGAAGAAGTAGAAATTCCTTCGATAGGCAAATTGATTATGAAGACCGGATCTTTGGGATACTTTTTTTATATATTCACAATATTACTTACAGTTTATATTTTATATGTTCTATTAAAAAAGAATAAAATATTATCAAAAGATAACAAATCTCGGACTAAATATTTTTTGTTCGGCACATTACTGTATGCAATTTTTAATGTAATATTTAGTATTGGTGTGTCATTTTTGTATCCTGAAAATTATAACTATACTCAGCTGGGTGATTTCTCAGCAATATTTTTCCTAGGTTTTACGGCCTATGCCATAA
>CAYMCH010000022.1:0-15541 GCA_964389035.1 uncultured Candidatus Saccharibacteria bacterium
CACTAGACGGGAGCTTCTCCTGGTTAAAACAAAAACTCGGTATACATAGAGGTTATACCTACCAGCTAAGAGATAAAATTATTGAGCATATATTAGGGAGCTAGGTGCACGTTTTTGATATTAAGCCTATTTTACCACATTGGAGGAGTAAAAAGAAGCAAAATGAGGGTAGGTTATTCAACGGGCTCAATAAAAAATAGATTGACTTATAGCATAATTTTATTCTATAATCAGCTTACAAGGGGCTGTAATATATATTAGAAATTATATTCTCTTAACCATACATCATTAACTACACTTATTAATTTTCATATGCAGAACTAACAAATCATTTAATGATAACAAAGTTTATGTTAATGAATGGGGTTTGGGGCTAGAAAGGATTAATTATGCCAGTAATTATTGCATCTGCTTTTGCAGGTTTGCTGATTGGTGCTATTTTGGGTGTTATTGTTTGGAACGCGACTTTAGGTAAAAAATTACGAGATTCTAAAGAAAAAGCTGAGAAAATTATTGAAAACGCTGAAGTAAAGCAAAAAGAAATTTTACTACAAGCAAAAGACGAAGGAATGAAGATTCGTGACGAAATTGAACAAGAAGCAAAAAAGAAACAAAAATATATCGAAGATGTTGAACGAGATTTGAGAAAAAGAGAAAGCTCTTTAGATCAGCGAATTGAAATAGTAGAAAAAAACAAAACAGATCTTGAAAAAAAACAAAAAGATATAAGTGCCATTAAAGAAACTTTGCAGACTTTAAGAAAAAAACAAGAGCAGTCGTTGGAAAAAATAGCACAAATGTCTAAAGATGAAGCCAAAGATGTTTTATTAAAAATTGTTGAAAAAGAAGGTAAAGAAGATTTAGTAAAAAAAATTAGAGATGTAGATTTGTATATCAAAGATAATGCAGATGAATATGCTAGAAAAATTATGGTAACAGCTATGCAAAGGATTGCAGCTGATACTGCTTCCGAAACAACTACTTCTACAGTAAACTTAACTTCTGATGAGATGAAAGGGAGAATAATCGGACGAGAAGGCAGAAATATTCAAGCTTTTGAAAAAGTTACTGGAGTTGATTTAATTATTGATGATACACCAGAAGCTGTTGTTCTGTCATCATTTGATCCAATCAGACGACAAATAGCCAAGGTTACTTTGGAAATGCTAGTGTCAGACGGAAGGATTCACCCTACACGCATTGAAGAAGCTTATGAAAAAGCCAAAAAAGATGTTGCAGCCGATATTAAAAAAGCTGGCGAAGAAGCTATAGTAGAAGTTGGTGTTACTGGAATTCCGCAGGAAATTATTAGAATTTTAGGAAGATTAAAATTTAGAAGCTCATATGGACAAAATCAACTACAACATGTAATGGAAGTTGCTCGAATATGTGCAGCTTTAGCTGAAGAAATTGGAGCAGATGTAGCCCTTGCTAAAAAAGCTGGACTTTTACATGATCTTGGAAAAGCAGTAGATCACGAAGTTCCGGGATCGCACGCTGTAATTTCTGCAGATATTGCTCGCAAGTTTAAATTACCAGAAAATTTGATAAATGCTATTGAAGCTCATCACGGAGATGTTGAAGCAAAAACTGTTGAAGCTATTATTGTCCAAATTGCAGATGCTATTTCTTCTGCTAGACCTGGGGCACGTAGAGAATCATTAGAAAACTATATTAAGCGTCTTGAAGACTTGGAAAGAGTTGCAAATTCATTCGAAGGAGTAGAGAAATCATTTGCAATTCAAGCTGGCAGAGAAATCAGAGTTTTAGTGGTACCTGTAGATATTGATGATCTTGGAGCTGCAAAAATTTCTAAAGAAATTGCCAAAAAGATTGAAGAAGAATTACAATATCCAGGACAGATAAAAGTCAATGTAATCCGTGAGATTAGAGCTGTAGAATATGCAAAATAATCTTATAATATGACTATCAAAAAAAAATTATTAAAAATATTATTTATTGGTGATATTGTCGGCAAACCTGGTAGGAATGCTGTAAAACTTATATTGCCTGATTTGAAAAAAGAGTTAAATTTGGATTATGTTTTTGCCAATGGTGAAAATCTGTCTTCAGGAAAAGGGATAACTTACAATAAATATCTTGAGATGAAGCAGTGTGGAATCGATTATTTTACTTCCGGAAATCATATCTGGGACAATAAAGAAATAGTTCCGTATATCGAAAAAAACCAAGTTGATATCCTTAGACCAGAGAATTATCCTGTTGGTTCACCAGGAAATGGTGAAGTGGATTTAGGAGAGGTAGTATTGACAAATCTTCAAGGTAGAATATTTATGAAAGATGATTTATCTGATCCGTTTAGTGCAGCACTTAGAATATCTGAAAAATATAAAAACAAAATAATTCTTATTGATTTTCATGCTGAAGCCACCAGCGAAAAAATTGCTTTAGCATATTATGTCGATGGAAAAGTAGCTGCTATAATGGGGACACATACTCATGTTCAGACTGCAGATGAGAAAATTTTACCAAAAGGTACAGCATTTATTACAGATATTGGTATGACGGGTCCCGAAGAATCAGTTCTGGGAGTTAAAAAAGAGATTATTATTGAAAAGTTCTTGACACAGATTCCACAATCCCATAAAGTAGCAAGTGGAGAGATGATTTTTAATGCAGTATATTTAGAGATAGATGTGGTATTAAAAAAAGTATTAAAAATTGAAAGAATTGTAAGACATATAAACAATTAAAGGAGTCAATATGAACAAAAGCGAGTTGATTGCAGAAGTTGCAAGAAAGACCGGATTATCTCAGAGAGAATCCGAGGTCGGAGTTCAGACAATGTTAGACCTCGTCTCCGCTGAGATGAAAAAGGGCGGAAAGATCACATTGACTGGTTTTGGGACGTTCGACGTCGGTAAAAGGAAAGCCAGAAGTGGTGTAAATCCACGTACAGGAGCTGCGATTAAAATTCCTGCTACAAAAATGCCAAGATTTAAGCCAAGCAGATCTCTCAGAAGTGCCGTAAAATAAGTATTACAACAAAAACAGACTATAATGGTCTGTTTTTGTGTTATTCTTTTAGAGATTGAATTATAGCATTAATTGTTGTATTTTTATTAATGTTTAAAGTAATTGCCCGCGTAGCTCAGTGGATAGAGCGCCGCCGTCCTAAGGCGGGCGTCGCAGGTTCGATTCCTGCCGCGGGTACCAGCTTCGGGGATTAGCGCAGTCTGGTAGCGCGCATCGTTCGGGACGATGAGGTCGGCGGTTCGAATCCACCATCCCCGACCAACTCATAAAAATACTTTATATATTTTAATTACCTCAAATTGCAAAGTTGAACGATCGTGTATGTTATAAGATTGGCGGTTTTACGATTATCAAGTATGATAAATAAGAAATATCTAGTAAAAATTATATGAAAATAACATTTTGTAATTTAAAATAAATATTTTATAATTATCGAGTTTATATAAATATAATTAGTTAGTTAAAAAAAATTATAAAAATGTGTTACAATTTTTATATATTAATTTAAATTAGGGGTTGTATGGATAAAATAGTAAAAGTTGATATATCTGCTCGAGCAATTATAAAAGTTATTGTAATTATTGGTACATTGTATTTAATGTATTTAATAAGAGATATTATTGCCTTATTTTTTATTGTATTAATATTAGTAGCTGCTTTCTCTCCCGTAGTGGACAAATGGTCTAAAAAAATAACACGAGCCGGAGCTGTAATTGCGGTTATATCTATAATCATTTTAATGTTATTTGTTATTATAGCTCTAATAATTCCTCCTCTGATAAACCAATCAATAATACTCATTCAGAACATTCCCGATTTCCTAGCCAAATTTACTTGGGTTCGCGATCATATACCAGAGATAAAACAAAGTTTATCTTCTCTAAGCAGTCAGATAGGAAATTTTTCTTCTGGGATTATAACTATAACTACAAACATATTTGGTGGTATTGTTACACTTATTACTGCGTTTGTTCTCTTTATATATTTATTATTAGATGAGAAAAATTTAAAATCCTTTATTTTATCCCTATTCTCAGATGATAAAAAATTTATGGTTGCAGATGTTGTTAAAAAGATTGCAACTAAAGCTGGCAATTGGTTTAGAGGTCAAATAATGTTATGTTCAATTATAGCTATATTTGATTTGATATGTCTGTATTTATTGGGTATTCCTTATTTTCTTACTCTTGCGGTTATCTCTGGCATGCTTGAATTTATTCCCACTATAGGTCCTATTATTGCCGGGGCAATAGCAGTATTGGTCGCTTTAAGTGTAAGTCCAATAAAAGCATTATTGGTAATTGTTTTGTATGTTGTTGTTCAACAATTAGAAAATACCTTTATTGTACCGAAAATTATGCAAAAAGCAGTAGGATTATCACCAGTTGTAATAATTTTTGCAATATTAATCGGTGCTAAACTATTTGGCATAATTGGTGTTATTTTATCTGTCCCTATAGCAGCATCGTTAATGGTTATTGTTCAAGATTGGCCATTAATTAAAAAAATATATGAAAATCAGGAGAGTCTGCTGTGAAAGAAATATTAAACAGAAAGGCGCATTTCGAATATTATATAGAAGATGATATAGAGGCAGGTGTAGTTTTAACTGGGCAAGAAATAAAAGCTATAAGAGCTGGTAAGATAAGTTTGTTCGGTTCATATATAAAAAACTTGGGAGGCGAGTATTATTTAGTTGGAGCAAATGTCTCCGCAAAAGAAACCGATCCAATCAGATCAAGAAAAATATTACTACATAAAAATGAGATAAATAGATTATACATAAAAACTCAACAAAAAGGTTACACAATACTACCTCTTAAGGGTTATTTTAAAAGAGGGAAATTTAAACTTTTAATTGGAATTGGTAAAGGCAAAAAATTACATGATAAGAGAAATGCCATCAAAGAAAGAGATTTAAAAAGAGACGCAGAAAAAACAATACAATAAAAGATAAATTAGCTGTCTAGCATACAAAATAAAGATATATTGACACATAAATCAAATATTAATATAATACAAATGTGGATATTGGTGAAAAAGATTAAACTTGTGTTGACAAGTACATGTTGTTGTGCTAGAATTTTATATGTTTAATAAATAATTCATCACTGCAGGATGAATATTGATACTAAAGACTAACTCTTAATTAGGTATGACACCCGGATATTGCGGGGTTTTTTCGTTATTTAAGAATTTAATCCTAACTAAATATGTTTCATATCTTAATAAAATTATTTAAAACATATAATTATAATTTTACGAAAAATTGTAAAAACAAGGAGTGTTAATGGCCAAAACAAATGTCACGGGTGAAAGAATACACACTAGAAAAGAATCCGGCTTAGAAATATTGCCCAATCTTATAGAAATACAGACCAGTTCATATGATTGGTTTTTTAAAGAAGGGCTTAGAGAGCTATTAGATGAAATATCTCCGATTGAAGATTTTACTGCTGAAAATTATTCTTTAACTCTTGGAGATTATTATTTAGATAAACCAAAAATTGACGAGGCCACTGCTAGAGATAAAAACTTAACCTATAAAGCACCCTTGAGAGTACGTGCTACTTTGCTAAATAAAAAAACAGAAGAAATTAAAGAGGGAGAGATATTTTTAGGTGATTTTCCTCTTATGACTCAAAGAGGTAGTTTTATTATAAATGGAGTCGAAAGAGTCGTTGTTTCTCAGATAGTACGTTCTTATGGTGTATTATTTACATCTGATGAAGTTAACGGAAGAAAATTATTTGGCGCGAAAGTTATCCCTTCTCGTGGTGCATGGCTAGAAATTGAAACCAGCTCAAAAAATGTTATATCAGTGAAAATTGACAGAAAAAGAAGAATCCCTGTTACAACACTACTTAGAGCCTTTGGCGTTGACACAGACGAGAAAATTAAAGATTTATTTTCTGATGTCGATGTAAATGAGGAACAACTCTTTATAGAATCTACACTAGCGAAAGATCCTGCCAAAAATTATGAAGAAGGTCTTGTTGAAACATATAAGAGAATAAGACCCGGCGATTTGGCAACTGCCGAGTCAGCAAAATCTTTTCTTGAAACAATGTTCTTTAATTCTAAAAGATATGATATGGGAAGAGTCGGTCGTTATAAATTAAACAGAAGATTGAATCTAGATGTTGAAAATATTGTAGAAAATCGTATATTTCGATTAGATGATTTTATCGCAATACTTAAAGAAATCATAAATTTAAATAATACTCCTGGTGCAGTTCAGGATGATACTGACAATTTGAAAAACAGAAGAATTCGTGCTGTTGGGGAATTAGTTCAAAGTCGTATTAGAGTTGGTTTACTCCGAATAGAACGAATTGTTAAAGATAGAATGAGCGTGATGGATCCTTCTGATATTACACCTGCTAGCCTTGTAAACTCGCGTCCTATTGGTGCTTCTTTACAAGAATTTTTTGCATCATCTCAACTATCCCAATTTATGAACCAAACTAATCCATTGAGTGAACTTGAGCATAAACGTACTTTATCCGCTACAGGTCCCGGCGGTTTGTCTAGAGAAAGAGCAGGCTTTGAAGTACGCGATGTGCATGTATCACATTATGGTAGAATTTGTCCTATTGAATCTCCAGAGGGTCCTAATATTGGTTTGGTCAGCTATATGGCTAGCTATGCAAAAGTTAATGAATATGGCTTTTTGGAAACACCTTTTAGAAAAGTTGTTATCAAAAACAATAAAGCATTTGTGACAGACGAAATTGAATACTTAGATGCAGCCCAAGAAACTGCTTCGGTAGTTGCACCAGCATCCGTTGAAATAAATGATGATGGTTTTATCAAAGACGAACGAGTGGTAGTTCGCAAAAATCTCGATCCAGACATTGCTAATGCCAAAAAAGTGCAATTCATGGATGTGTCTCCTAAGCAAATTGTATCTATTTCTACAGCCTTAATTCCATTTGTTGAACACGATGATGCAGCCAGAGCTATGATGGGCTCCAACATGCAACGGCAAGCAGTACCATTGATTGATCCAGATTCTCCAATTGTAGGTACAGGGATAGAAAAAGCTGCTGCAAGAGATTCTGGTCAGATATTAATGGCTGACGAAGATGGTGAAGTTACGCATGCTTCGTCCAAATTGATTCGAATTAAAAGTTCTAAAAGCAATGAAGTTAATGATTATCAATTGGAAAAATTTATACGTTCTAATCAAGGGACTTGCATAAATCAGAAGCCTATTGTAAGCATTGGTGACAAAGTAAAAGCAGGACAGGTTATTGCTGATTCATCTGCAACTAAAAATGGAGAACTAGCTCTTGGTCAAAATTTATTAGTAGCATTTATGTCTTGGGGCGGTGGAAACTATGAAGATGCAATTATTCTTTCTGATAAACTGATTAAAAATCACACTCTTTCTTCTATTCACATCGAAAAATATTCTATGGAGGTCAGAGACACTAAGCTCGGACCAGAATTATTGACTAGAGATATTCCAAATGTTTCAGAAGAAGCTCTTTCGAATTTGGACGAAAACGGGATTATTAGATTGGGTGCTGAGGTAACTGCCGGAGATATTTTAGTTGGAAAAATTTCTCCAAAAGGAGAAACTGAACTTACTGCTGAAGAAAAATTACTAAGAGCAATATTTGGTGAAAAAGCAAAAGATGTTAGAGATTCATCCCTTAGGCTTCCTCATGGCGAACGAGGTAAAGTTGTTGGTGTAAAGATATTTTCAAAAGAAAACGGTGACGAATTAGCAACTGGTGTTTACCAAATGGTAGAAGTTTCCATAGCCCAACTAAGAAAAATTTCAGTTGGTGACAAATTAGCTGGAAGACACGGTAATAAAGGTGTTATCTCTATGATTCTCCCTGAGGAAGATATGCCATACTTACCAGATGGTAGACCAGTTGATGTTGTATTGAACCCACTCGGAGTAATATCTCGTATGAATATCGGTCAAATTTTAGAAACTCATTTGGGTTGGGCTGCTCTTGAGGGAGGATATAAAATCGCATCTCCAGCTTTTGAAGGTGTTTCAAATAAAGAGATAAAAGATAAGCTCAAAGAACAACATTTACCAGAAAACGGTAAAATCAAATTATTAGATGGTAGAACAGGCGAGCAATTCGATCGTGATACAACAGTAGGTGTAATGTATATTCTTAAACTTCATCATTTAGTGGATGATAAGATGCATGCTAGAAGTGTTGGTCCATACTCTATGATCACACAGCAACCTTTGGGTGGTAAAGCACAATTTGGCGGACAGAGATTTGGCGAAATGGAAGTATGGGCACTTGAAGCTTATGGTGCATCTCATATTTTACAAGAAATGTTAACTATAAAATCTGATGATGTTGTAGGCAGAAGTAGGGCATATGAAGCTATTATTAAGGGTGATGAGATTCAAAAACCTATGTTGCCAGAAGCTTTCAATGTTATGGTAAAAGAACTTCAATCATTGTGCTTACATGTTGATTTGATATCTGATCAAAATAATATTCTTGAAGAAGAAGCTCCAGCTAAAGTTGTCGTTGACCCAAATAATGAAAAAGAGAAAAACAATGAATTAGATGAATTTGAGGACGAAGATGTAGATGAAGATATGGACGAAATTTTAACAGAATTAGCGGCTGAACAAACCAGCGAAGATGAAGATATAATATCAGAGGAATCACAAGAATAATTTATTTTACATATAGGCAGTATTTAAGAATTTTATTGAACTCCATAATTCTAAATACTCCATACAAATAAGGAGCCTTATGCCAAAAGAGAAAGTTGAAATTAAAGATCAAGTGAATGTATCCGATTTTGAGGCGGTAAAAATTTCTGTAGCCTCACCAGATAATATCCTTAACTGGTCGCATGGTGAAGTGTTAAAACCAGAAACTATTAATTATCGTACACAAAAGCCAGAAAGAGATGGTTTGTTTTGCGAAAAAATCTTTGGTCCAACTAAAGATTGGGAGTGTTATTGCGGAAAATATAAAAAAATTCGATACAAAGGTGTAATCTGCGATAAATGTGGCGTAGAAGTTACTAGATCATCTGTAAGACGCGTAAGAATGGGTCATATTGATTTGACAGTGCCTGTCACACATATTTGGTATTCAAGAGGCACATCACCTGTTATTGCACAAATTCTTGGTGTAAGTTCAACCGACCTTGAAAAAGTAGTATATTTTGCTTCTTTTATCGTTATGGATATTAATGAAAGCGTAAGAGAAGAGTCTTTGGCTGCTATAGAAGAAGAATATAAAGACATGGTAAAAGAACTACGAGAAGAAGATGCATCCTCTTCTGAAGCTTCTCGAGAGTTAAAAAAACAGAAATTGGATGCAGTCTATAAGCAAGCAAAAAGTGAACTTAACTCGTTGAAAATTGGAGAGATTATTTCTGAGCTCAAATATAATGATCTCACTATAAAATATGGTCATATTATAAATGTTGGCATAGGAGCTGAAGCAATATTAAAATTATTGCAAAATGTTGATTTAGACAAAGAAATAAAAGATACTGAAGAAACATTACAAAAGGAATTGGGCGATAACAGGAGAAGAGTATTAAAAAGAATGAGAGTTTTAACTCAGATGAAAAATGCTGATATCAAGCCAGAATGGCTTGTGCTCTCAAGACTTCCTGTTATACCACCAGATTTAAGACCAATGGTTCAGTTAGATGGCGGAAGATTTGCTGCTTCTGATTTGAATGATTTATATCGAAGAGTATTAAATCGAAATAATCGTTTAAAAAGATTGCTTTCTCAAGGTGCACCTGAAGTTATCTGCCGAAACGAAAAACGAATGTTACAAGAAGCGGTTGATGCAGTTATAGACAATTCTGCACGAAAAGGTAAAGTTGCTATGTCTGCTGGTGGCAAAAGAAAACTTAGATCATTATCAGATATGATTCGTGGTAAACAAGGGCGTTTCAGACAAAATCTGCTCGGAAAACGTGTTGACTACTCAGGTAGGTCAGTAATCGTAGTTGGTCCTCAACTCAAGCTTCATCAATGCGGAATTCCAAAAATAATGGCTTTAGAACTATTTAAACCATTTGTAATTGGAAAATTAATAAAAGATGGTTTTGTACATAATGTTAAAAATGCTACTAAACTAATAGAAAAAGGCGAAGATTTTGTTTGGGACATTCTCGAAGAAATTACTAAGGATCATCATGTAATGCTTAATCGTGCTCCAACTTTACATCGTCTTGGTATACAAGCATTTCAACCTGTTTTAATTGAAGGTAAATCAATCCAAGTGCATCCTCTTGTCTGTGCAGCATTTAATGCTGACTTTGATGGTGACCAGATGGCGGTGCATGTTCCTTTATCTAAACAAGCTCGTCTAGAAGCTGGCAAAATAATGCTTTCAGCAAAAAATTTACTTAAACCAGCTTCCGGCGATCCGATCGTAATTCCAGAAAAAGATATGATTTTAGGTCTTTATTATATCACCTATGAAAAAGAAAACGCTACGAGCACAGGTAAAATTTTTGCTTCAAAAAATGCGGCTATTTCAGCGTTTGATCGAAATGAAATTGATCCTCAAGCTAAAATTACAATCAAGCTTAATGGGGAGATTGTAGAAACAACAGTGGGCAGATTGTTGGTCAATGAAGTTTTGCCCGAAGGCTATGGTTATCAAAATGAAGTATTCAATAAAAAGATGATTAAAAAATCCATTGCTAGCGTTTACGAAAAATTTGGTAAAGACGCAGCAGCAAAATTAGTCGATGATTTTAAAACTTTAGGATTTAAATACGCAGAATATTCAGGTATAACATTTTGCGTTGATGATATTACTGTGCCGGATAAAAAACATGAAATCATACAAGCTTCAGAAGATAAACTTAAACAAATCGAACAACTTTATCAGAACGGTTTATTAACACACGATGAAAGATATTCAAAAACCGTCGAGCTGTGGATGAATGCTTCGGGACAAATCGAAAATGCTATGATGGATAATTTTCATAGCGAAAATGACATTTTCATTATTATGAATTCCGGTGCTAGAGGTAATGTGTCACAGCTAAATCAAATTGCTGGCATGAAAGGCTTAGTAGCAGATCCTACTGGTAGTATCATCGAATTACCAATTAAATCTAACTTTAAAGAAGGTTTAAGCGTGTTTGAATACTTCGTGTCAACACATGGTTCTAGAAAAGGACGTGCTGATACTGCTCTTAGAACATCTGAGGCTGGATATCTTACCAGAAGATTAGTAGACGTATCCCAAGATTCTGTTATTCTTGAACACGATTGTGGCACGACTGAATTTAGAACTATGGAAAAAAAGTTTTATACCGATGCTGGCAAAACTTGGGATGTACATATACTTGGTAGAGTATTGGCTGAAGAGGTGGCAGGGATTAAAGCAGGAACAATGATTGATGACAATGTACTACGTTCAATCAATGATAGTGGCGTAGAATCTGTGAAAATTAGGTCGCTACTCGGATGTCAATCCAAAAAAGGTGTTTGCCAGTTATGTTATGGTAAAGATCCTGCAACAGGTTCATTGGTAGAAATAGGTGCGACCATCGGAATTGTCGCCGCTCAGGCTATTGGTGAACCAGGAACTCAGCTTACCATGAGAACTTTCCATACTGGTGGTGCAGCTGGTGAAGATATAACTACGGGTCTTCCTAGAGTAGAAGAATTATTTGAATCTAGGACACCAAAATTTACAGCAACTGTAGCTGAATTCTCTGGGAAAACAAGTATCAGGCAACAAGATAATATTACTATTATAAATATTACTGGGAAATCTGATAAATCAGAATCTTATGTTTTACCAACAGATTATAGATGGATAGTATCTGATGGCGATAATATTAAACTTAAACAGCCTATTGCTGAAGCAGAAGGTCAGAAGCCTATTAGATCCAATACTGTCGGTAAGATTAAGATTGATGGCAAAAAAGCTATTATTTCTGGCGAAGGATTATTAAGTCGCGATTACAATGTTTCAAATTTAGTTCAATTAAAAGTTGAAGATGGTGATAACGTTGTCTCGGGTCAACCTCTTACTGAAGGTCACTTAGATCTTGGCAACTCTATAAGATTAAGAGGTGTTGTGCCTACTCAAAATTATATTATTGACGAAGTTCAACAAATTTATGAATCTCAAGGTCAAGATATTAATGATAAACATGTTGAAGTAATTGTAAAACAAATGTGCTCAAAGGTTAAAATTATTGATGCACAAGATTCTGGAATGCTCGCAGGTCAAATTGTTGAGCTTAGCGATGTTTTAAGATTAAATAATGAAAGAAAGAAAAACAAACAACCTGAAATTAAATACGAAAATATCATTATGGGTATGTCAAGAGTTGCTTTGAGAACTAGAAGCTTTTTAGCCGCAGCATCTTTTATGGAAACTACATCTGTTCTAATAGATGCGGCTATTTCAGGAAAAATTGATAAACTTGAAGGTCTCAAAGAAAACATTATTATTGGCAAACTTATTCCAGCCGGCACGGGCATTAGAAATGATTTATTAGAGTAATTGTTTTATGATAAAGATGAGCCAAAGCAGGCTCATCTTATCAAAATGCAAAGCTTTGACAAATGTTAATAATTCTGATAAGTTAGTAAAGTCTATTTCATGTTTTAAGTCATTCGTTTAAAAAAGAGAAAAATGCCTACAATCAATCAGCTTGTCCGTAAGGGCAGAAAACAAATAGTTAAAAAATCTAAAACTACAGCGTTGAAAACTACGTTTAATTATTTACGCAATCGACCCGTAAATCTCAACAAAGGTTGTCCTCAAAAACGTGGAGTTTGCGTAAAAGTGGGTACCATGACTCCCAAAAAACCAAACTCAGCTTTACGTAAATTCGCTAGAGTTAGACTTACAAATGGCATGGAAGTTAATGCATACATCGGTGGAGAAAGCCATCAATTACAAGAACACTCAGTTGTAGTTATTAAGGGTGGTCGAGTAAAAGATTTGCCTGGTATGAGATATCATATCGTACGTGGCAAACTTGATCTTGCCGGTGTTAAAGACAGAAAACAAGGTAGATCTAAATACGGTGCCAAACGCCCATCAGCCTAAACCTACCAGCTACTATCTACTTACTATCATTTAATATAACTAAAACATTATGTCAAGAGGAAATTCTAAAGCCAAAAAACATACACTAGAGCCAGATCAAAGATTTGGTAGTATTTTAATCAGCAAATTTATCAATTATATAATGCAAAATGGTAAAAAAACTGTAGCAGAAAGAATTGTTTATTCTGCTTTAGACAAATCTGCTGCCGAGCTAAAAGTCGAGCCTCTAGATGTATTTTCAACTGTAATGAAAAATGTCGGTCCACAAGTCGAAGTAAAAGGCAAAAGAGTTGCTGGCGCTAACTATCAAGTACCTGTTGAGGTAAATAAAGATAGAAAAGTGGTTCTTGCACTACGTTGGATTATCAAAGCTGCATCTACTCGAAAAGGTGCTGCCATGGATATAAAACTAGCTGATGAATTAGTACAGGCTTTCAAAGGAGAAGGAGCAGCCATTAAGAAACGAGATGAAGTACACAGAATGGCAGAAGCCAACAAAGCATTTGCTCATTTCGCCCGGTACTAAATACTCAATCAAATATAAGATACAAATCAGCCCACAAAAGGGCTTTTTTGTTATTTTGGCTTAATTATATAAATTGGCTTAAGCCATTTGCCAATGATATACTTACACTATATGCAAAATATTTGATATATTTTAAAGTTTACGTCAATCAGGGTTATCCTATTGACAAGCTTACTATATTCTGTTACTGTAATATATCTTTGGCTAGATTATTAATATCCGCATACTTTTTCAGAATTTGTATAGATGGGAAATACAATTTCAGGTAAGGTATGCACTCCTTTTGGAGGAAGCGCCCACCTTTATGTTACACAAAAGGAGGTGGTCCGCGTGAAACATCGCGGATTCACACTCATTGAATTGCTGGTGGTCATCGCCATCATCGCCGTCCTCGCCGCCATCCTGTTCCCCGTCTTCGCTCAAGCGCGCGAGAAAGCGCGCCAGGCCAACTGCGCCTCGAACATGAGGCAGCTCGCCCTCGCGGGCGAGCTGTACCTCCAGGACTGGGGAGAATACGCTCCCCCTCGGCGGGGTGCGGGGGCCAACTACCTGTGGCCCACCATGCCTTACGGGGCATGGTGGCAGTACACCGCCTGCCAAGCGGTGTACGGGTGTCCTTCATCTGGAAGGTACGGGGCGAACCCCCGTTTCCTCCCAGACACCCTCCTCGCCCCCAAGGAGGGGGAATACCTCCTTGGGGAGACCAAGGAGGGGTGGGACGCGGCGACCTCAGCCGCATTCCCACATACAAAAGGCGCGAACGTCGCCTTCCCCGACGGCCACGTAAAGTGGCAATCGGCATCTCAGTACTACACGAAAGGGGGCAGATAGCGGTTTAGGCCGCGTATAGCAGGGTTCGGCTCTCAAGCCGGCCCTGTTTCGTTTTATAATATATTATCGTATAATAAATATGTGATATTCAAACGCATTTCAAAATTAACTCTTGTTCTATCTTTGAGTGGAATTTTTGTGTTCGTTTTAATATATTCTATTATTTCCAATCTAATTTTGCTACACAACAAGCAAGCAATTGCTGCTAGCGAATCCACAACCCTTACCTCTCAAGTGCAGTGGCAGGCAGGTAGCAATTCCGGAACAGATATCTTAAGTTCGTCTGGTGATGTAAAAATCCAAATCGATGAATCGGAAGTCACTACCGGCACCCTTTCTACCACTAGTTCAGACCCCATTGCCAATGCCACCGACAACAACACCGCTACCGAAGTTTACTTATTTGAGGGTGAAAATATTACTCACGATTTTGGAGAAGATCTCGATATTTCTAAGATTGAAATTTATTTGGGTAGCGCTACACAGGTTCGATGGTTTTGTTACACTTCCGGGTCATGGCAATATGATCACGGAGAAATGGCGCCAGTTGGCCCAGGTGCCATAACCGAAACTATGCTAACTTATACTAATTGCACAGCTGTGCGTGCTACCACCGATACTATAGGTGAAACAGAAATTGATTTTCGCGAATTTCATGTTTATCAGCCAGGAGTAATTGAAGCCACCCACACCTCCTCCCCCACTCAAATCGCTGGGGGAAGTGACCTCGAATCTTGGGATAGCTTTACAACAACCGAAACTGATCACAATCAAAACGCTGGAAATGCAACTACTACTATCGAATATCAATTCCGTACTGGTGATGGCACGGCTGGAGATGGTGGTTGGAGTACATGGAGTGTAGCTCAAGATTACTCAGGTACAAGTTTTGATTTAAGTACTTTATCTGCCGATTCCTCTCATCAATATTTGCAAGTAAAAACCACTCTTACCACTAGTGACC
Organism: uncultured Candidatus Saccharibacteria bacterium; assembly: GCA_964389035.1. GTDB lineage: Bacteria > Patescibacteriota > UBA1384 > XYA2-FULL-43-10 > XYA2-FULL-43-10 > CAYMCH01. The sequence continues at coordinate 15,371 of CAYMCH010000022.1, forward strand.
CCTTGTATACCCCCACTCTTTCTGATTATACAGTCAACTATACAACAGCTGATGCACCGACTTGTAACGATGGTATCCAAAACGGTGATGAAGAAGGTATAGATTGTGGAGGTTCGTGTCCTGCTTGCCCTACTTGTAACGATGGTATCCAAAATGGTGATGAAGAAGGTA
>CAYMCH010000023.1:0-15025 GCA_964389035.1 uncultured Candidatus Saccharibacteria bacterium
CCACCAAATTGGACAGGCACATTCTGTAACGCGATTATTGAGGTATAGAACTCACTAATTACGGTGTTAAAATATGCCTTACCGTCCCAATGCAATCCAGACGGGATTATTGAACATAGAAGTACGTGCTTCTGTTGCAGATCAGATTCCAGATACGTTTGAGTAACATTCTTCAATTTTGCTTTGATAAATGTAGTGATGACTTCTAAATTATACTTTTGGATCATGTCATCATTTTTTATTGTCTAAAACACTTGAATTTTGTTTTCAACTTTTGTGAATCTTTTTTTTATTATTTTTTGAAAGATATTTTGATTAATTGCGTATTAATAAGTAAAATAATTAATAAACAAGTTTTTTATGAAAAAAATGATTTACTTAGTTATGTTTTTAGGAATTATTTTTTTAGCTAGTTCTGTTTTAGCTTGGAACGATTGCCCAAAAGGAGAAATAAACGATCCCGCTCCAGGAGATTGCTCACTGTATGTTGATACAGACAACAATGGTATTTGCGATCACTCTGAGCCAGCTCCGGAAGACAGGTCCACCACATCAACACAAGACACTAATGAAGAAATATCTTTAGACGAAACTGGATTAAGCGTTGACAAAGACAATTTACCAGAACTATCAGGTAAAGACTTAAAATCAAAAACAGTATCATCAGTTGCTGAGTTTTATGAAATAGATGAACAAATATTTGTGTTGGCTTTAGAAAACTATCTCAATGCTAACATAAGCAATAATAATACTTTTCAATTTTTACATGATAATTATGGTGCAGAACCGAGTGAGATTAAAGAGTTAGTAATGAAAATAAAAAATGGAAATGATATCGCAGATTATAGTCCCGAAAAGCAACCAAACAATGCTAAAAAAGGAAGAAATTATTATTTCGGTACAATTTCTATAACTCTAATTATAATTTACTTACTTAGTTATTTGCTGAGCAAATATAAATATATTTCTTTAGTATTACATCGTAGGTTATGGAATATTCTTCTTTTGATAACTTTTTTAGTCTCTGGTATATTTGGTCTAATCTTAACCATTCGAATAAACTATGGCATAACAACAACCCAACCTTTTAATATGCTTTTCTGGCATGTTGAAGCAGGTATTGCTATGAGCTTGATTTCTATTTTTCATATACTGTGGCATTTGCCTTATTTTAAAGCAATTTTCAAAAAAGTTCGCACTTAAAACAGATCAATAATAAATTATTGTAAATGAGTAAATTAGAAAATAAATCTGACGAGGAGCTAGTTAGGCAGTCAATTCAAGATAGTCATAATTTTACTTTACTAATAGAAAGATACGAAGATAAATTGTCTCGCTACATATATCGTTTGTGTGGTTGCAGGAATGAAGACATTGAGGATTTATTACAAGATATTTTTATTAAGATTTATCGCAATTTAAATGGCTTTGATCAATCTCTTAAATTTTCCTCATGGTTGTATCGGATTGCTCACAACGAAGTTATAAGTCATTACAGAAAATTAAAATCTCGTCCAATAGATGTAGAACTGATTCCTGATATTAATTACAGAGATGATAAATCAGATGATTTTATCCGCAATCTTGACTCATCATTAAATAAGGAAAAAATATCAGAAATATTGGTAAAAATGGATATTAAATATAAAGAGGTTCTGGTTTTGAAATATTTTGAAGATCTTGAATATTCAGAAATTTCAGACATTATTAAAAAACCGATAGGGACAGTAGCCACTTTGCTAAATAGAGCAAAAAAGCAATTCCGCGATAAAGCTAATGAACTAAAAATTAAATTTTGATATGAACAAACTTTCACAAAAAATCATAAAAGAGATAGAAAAAGACAGAATAAAACCAATTTCTAAAGTAAATTTTTATCTGAAAAATGTTGCTGTGTGGTTTGTGGCTCTATTTTCCATTTTTATCGGGACATTTTCTATTGCTATTATCTCTTATAATGTCTCAGCGCGCGACTGGGATTTGTATGAGTATTTGGGAGATTCCTTTTTCGGTTATCTGATTTCATCTTTGCCATATCTATGGATTGGACTTACAATTGTATCCTTGATAATAGGAATTATTAATCTGGAACATACCAAGAAAGGCTATAAATATTCACCTTTGTTAATTACACTATTCTCTTTAGTAATAACATTCATTTTAGGTTTAACAATACATACTACTGGCGGAGGAAAAATGATTGATGAATATATTGGACAAAAAATTAATCATTATCAAACAGTCGAAGATAATAAAGAAAAGCTTTGGAATCAACCATCAAAAGGTTTGTTTTCTGGCACAATTATTAATATATCAACAAATACTTTTGATCTTGAAGATCTTTCTGGAACAGTTTGGCAAGTAGATTATTCTCATGCAAGTATTCGTGGTAATATTCAAATAAAAAATAATGTTAAAATAAAAATTATCGGTACTGTCAAAAATACTGTTATTGAAGCTAGTGATATTAGACCTTGGGGTACTAGCAACGGACGTGGCAATCATCATTCTCAATAATAATTGAAAGAAAAGATCAACTTCTTGCGTAGTAATTGGTGAAGATGACAAACAACATCATCTTCTGAAGCCGGCCGCTTCGAATATTTATTAAATAAGCAAGGAGTTTATTATGAAACTTTCAAACAAAATGACTTTAAGTTTAGCTACTCTTGGAGTTGTGGTTGTAATAGGAGCAGGGTCTGCTTACGCCGCAACCACTATCGGTACAGTAACAGGCAAAGATGGCGATGTTAAAGACAAAATCTCGATGAATGCTGAAATAATCGAGTCTCAGGGATCTCATGTTACTTTAAAAGATCTTGATTCGGGTAAAGCTTATGAGACTAGTATTGGTCCAAGCTGGTATAGTGGAAATTACAGTGTTGGAGAAAAAGTGACTATAGAAGGTGTAGAAACTACCGAAAAAAATGATAATGGCCATAATTTTCAGACAATGACGATAGAAGGTAAAACTTTGCGTGAAAACTTCGAAAGTAAGCCTGCTTGGGCAGGACAAAAAGGAAATAGTGAAGGAAATGGCGAAGGCACGCGAGGACAAGGTAATAAAGCAAATTTTATAGATACAAATGGTGACGGTCAATGCGACAATAGATAATTAGCTCACCCAAACTAAAAAAGAAGCCTAAAAAGCTTCTTTTTTAGTTTATAAATAAGGAATAGCAAGTAGTTAACTAAAAACCTAGAAAATCAACCGAACATACTAAATCCATTATCTACTTCGTCAAATTTATCTTGCAATACTAGAGATTTTTTTCGTAAAATAATAATTAAGTTCACATTTTTCAATTTGTTTGAATTTAATCAAGCTGATTAATAAATTTGTGAGGTGTAATATATTGTGTTTTCCAATCAGCTATATCGAAAATGATTGGTACAGCTATGTTAGCTTCTAAAAGAGAGGTATATAATGAAAATTTCTGGCAACACATTACTACAACTGATCATATTTTTAATTTGGTTGATAGTATAGATTAAAATTTAATTTCAGAGGAAAAAAATGAAATACGATAATTCGTTTCATGTCTCATTAAAAGTAATTTTAAAAGATAACAACGATAAAATATTAGCTTTAAAAATGCCTGACGGGTCTTCTATGGAGGGATATTTTGATTTTCCTGGTGGACGAATTGCCGAGAATGAAGCTGACAAGTCTTTCTTGAAAATTATTGAAAGAGAACTTATTGAAGAAATTGGCGATAAGGTCAAATACCGTTTATCTTCAAAACCTGTAGCTTTTTCAGTCCATAGCTATAATTCAAAAAAGTATGATCACAAAATTGAAATATTATGTTTATTCTTTGAAGCAGATTATTTAGAAGGGGAAATAATTATCTCTTCCGAACATAAAGATTTTTGTTGGCTAAAATTTACAAATGACAACATTGATAAGTATTTTATAAAAGGACCTCTAGAAGGGATGAAAAACTATTTAAACACCAATTACTTGGAAAAAATATGAGTAAAAACCTTCATGTTGGTATTACCCTTCATGGTTTTAGAGATGAGCTGTCTTTATCTTAAAAAATGCTTATTGTCTGTTTTAGCCTTCACAAATGCACCACAGCTAAATTAAAATATAAATTTATTTCATCCCAAAAGTATAGTAAAAGCCAAAAATAATTGCTGCGATGCCGATAATTTTCCAAGCAGTATATGTGCCACCATAACCAAAAAAGCTCTCTGCCCAACCAAATCGAATGCCTGTAGCGTCTACAAGCCACTTGCAATATCTAATGCAGACAAATCCCCCCGCCATGCACCCTATAAAAATAAGAAATTTCATATAAAACAAATATTATTAATAAATCAAAAATTATATCTTCTAAGAGCTAATGTCTTGAAACTGCAGGTGAGGATATGAGGTAAATCTTTTGTGCCTCAAAATATAATCTAAATTTTTAGATTAACAATATTTTTTTTCTGCCTGTTAAAGGATATCTATTAAATAACAATTGAATTCAGATACCCACTGAAACCCCTCGCCTAAAAACTAATAACTATTTCATCTACTCCTCATGCCAGCTAAGAATCGTATAAGAGCCGGTTAGTGGGAAATGAGGGGGAGGTTGAAGCACGTTGCTTTCGTCTATTACGGTTTCAGTATTCTGATATCCCGACCATTGCCCTCCACCATAATCCCATGTCCACCACAAACCTCCATTGTGCGACATACTACCAAATACTTTGATTTTATTTTTTCTGTCGTAGCTATATGGATAACCATAACCTTTTATTTGAATCGTGCCTTTATATGCAATCATAGCCGCGTCAATTTCCAAATCAGTTGGAGCTTTTCGCGACACATAGATATAGTTCTGAGCCAACAAACCAATTTTATCGCTTCCATCATAGTTGGTAAATAATAAATTATCCGGAATTACTATACTTTTAATTTTATTAGTATTTGTTGTCTCAGGATCTGCAGCAACAATAGTAATTTTTTGGTCATTTATCTTGCCATTCACCCAAACATTATCCTCAAAAAACATTATGCCACCCTCTGGATAACTATAATTGCCAATAAGAGTTTTATTTTTAATACTTAAATCATTAGCATTGTTTGTACTCAAGGCAGCGAAAGAGCCATCATACTGAGTTACTCTGTAAAGATCAAAATTATCATCATGTAAAACAATATGGTAACCATTGCTTCCTGACGAATCAAAGTGTAATCCATTGTTGTTTATTGCTTTGTTTTTAAGCTCAGCCATATCGGCTTGCAAATTAATAAAGTTGATTTTTTTAACAGGATAATTTTTCGAGCCACCAAAAATGCCTGCACCGTTATAATCATCAATCCCATCTGCCCCCAAACCACAACCTATCGGATTACCATATTTATCTACATGATCAAAAGTTAGTACAGTAGCATTCGAGTCTTTAGTAATTTCTCCTTGGTTACAGATTCCGCTACCGTCAACATACACAGTACCAGATATTTTTTCATTTGGTCCAAGCCATAAGGTTTTACCTTCAACAAACATAGTATATTTTGAAAAAGATGGCATACCTAACTCGCAAATAATTTTCTTTTTGTAGCTCCTCCCTTTGACTCTGCCTGTAGATTCAATTCTAACTACAGTACTATCACTCGATGGTGGAAAAATTTTTAATTCATAACTCCCGATAACCTGATTAGAAATATTTTTATAGTCATGAGTATAAGGACCATATCCGCTAGTCTCATCACCAACACAAGTTTGACCGTCGCAATAATCCTTATTGTTGTGGGACAAATGCCATAAATAATAATTGACTCCTGCTTCGGATATCTCCATAGCAAGCACCTTGTCGCGGTGATTATTGGCGGTTTTAATATTGCTCATCGCCATACCTATTACTGTAGTAACCAAGGCTACAAATAAAGTTGACATCATCACTATTACAGGTAAAAACGCTCCCTTGGATCGAGATTTTATAGACCGAAATAATTTTTTAAAATAAATATTGATCATAAGTTTCTCTTTAAATTCCTGAGATTAACCATAGTCGTTTCATGTGATGCAGCCGGTGGCTTAGCTATATCAAAATCAATTTCTAAATCTATTCGTATCATTTTAATTTTTGACACTTCGACGGGAAAAGGTAATTTTGTGATTGAATCATTTGAATAATTATAGTTTTCTGCTGAATAATATGAAAATAAATTATCTGAATTTATTACGCCTGTAGCGATAACCTTTACATCATCTGGCGTTTCTGGATAAGCATAAGTCGGTCCAGTACCCTGAGGATAATATATTTCTCTTTTGAGAATATTATTTTCTGAGACAAAACGAATTTTGCTGGGAGCTGGTCTAACATTCCCTGCAATGTATGCATAATAAGCTAATTCATCTTGATCTTCGATCAATAATTGTTCTGCCCCTCTAGTTTTATTTTCAAATTCTCTCAAAGCTAGTGCCGCCGAATCCTGCATATCAATCGCTTGTCGATTAAAATTATATGATTTAAAAGAATTGGATAACATCAGCGATAATAGTAACGATACAATACTAAAAATAAATATTGTTACTAACAATTCTATTAAAGTAAAACCAGATTTTTTTTTAATTGGTGATTTCAAATCCTTCGACCTTCCTAGCTAATTCATTGTTGGGGTTTTGAATATATAAATCCCATTTGCCTATACTGCCTTGAGTAAGATCAAACACTCCTGAAATTTCATCACCAGCATGTGCTTGAATATCACTGGCAATAATTTCTATGCCCGTAGATGGATTTACGATTTTCATGGTAGTAGAGCTTTGGAAATTGCTTCCCTTAACCATAACTGTAGTCGCATCCACTATCTTTCCTGAGATAGGATTAACACTGCGTATAGAAGGTGCAGTATTGGAATTTGTGACATATAGAGTTATCACACCATCAATATTTGGCTCTAAATAAAAAGGTAAATTCTGATCTGATGAATTATAATAATATCCATCGGTAGTAATAGCAATATCATAATTTGCATATGCCATATCACTTAATATTATGGTACCGCTAGCGTCTAAAGTTAAATCTTCGGAATATCTCATAGTGCTTGGATTGAAATAAATTTCATAGTCGTCTTGCAGATGGATTCCTAAATTTGGAACAGGATTACCACCCATATCCAAGGCTCTGATAGTTAAGGTGCTTAATTCATCGATCGATAAAGTTACTCTAGTAACTTGCTGGACAGTAATGTCTACATTAGCATATAACTCATTTGGATTTTGCGCTGTCCTAGGATATGTAACCGCTGTAGAATAACCATCTTTAGTAACTTCGAGATGGTAATGATTGTGAGTATCTGGAGGAAGCTTAGGTACCATTACACAGCCATCACCGCCGGTAAGAAAACTCATATTCAATTCTGGTGTAAAATATTCATTTGATATTGATAAAGTAGCTTCAGCAACCGGCTGGCTATTGGCATCTTTAGCACAAAAATATAATATTCCCGTATTAGATGAAGTTTCCGCTGCTTCGCCGGCAATATCCGTAGTTAAAGTCGCTAAATTGATATTATTGCTAGACCTTCTTACACGAACTTCTACTCTTTTATAATCATATGGATAGGTATCCATGGGGATAGTGCTAATTGTGCCGTCAGAAGCATCATCGACATAATTAACATAAGTATTTATGATAAAATTAACATCATTTCTTACAACAGTTTGCTCAGAAGGTATTTGACCAGGTGGATATGAGCTAGTTGTTGTACCAATACTGTCATACGGCATATTACGGATAATTTCCATCCGTTCAGAGGCAATGGATACAGCTGTAATCTTGGCCTTTGAGGCTCCTACTGACTTAAAAGCTCCGCTGAAAGCACTAAAAATGGTAGCTGTGATGAGAGTAACTATAGCCACATCTATCAAAACTTCGATCAAAGTAAAACCAGCCGAAGAGTTTCTTCTGCCACAAAGCATATTAGACAATAGATCTTTAAATAATTTTATAATGATACTGACCCTCCCTCATTTATCATTATACAATTATTATCACTTAACAATCAAAATCCAAAGAGATAAAAACCATATTACGACTTGAATTAATATTCCTGGCAAAGGAGAAATCTTAATACTTTGAATTTGATAGTGAAAATCATGAAATTTTTTTCCGTATTTGATTTTGCTTGTAATATTTCTAAACCAAGGCACAAGACTCAGTAAATCCGGCGTAATACTTCCCAATACGCCCCACAAATAACTATAAAAGTTATAAGAGTATTTGGGAATTATAAAAATAATAATTAAAACACCGATAATAAAATCAACACCAGCCAATATAATTTGCCTAGGCGTGTATTTTCCATTATCTGTAGTATCATAATGTGGTATGGCATCAAGAATAAAATGGATAACGAAACCCAACAAAAATGCCCAAAAGGGATTTCCGATCAGCTCCCCTACCGCGCCTCCGCTTAAAGCATGAGCTGTAAAAAGCATCTTAATCTCGTTCTATTATCTTTTCAATCTTTATTCCGTCACCAGATACTGCTTCCCATACTTCGGTATGAATATTCATATGAGCAATTTTTTCGTGATTGTCATACTTATGTTTTATCTCTTCTATAAATTTCTTTTTCTTGTCTCGATCAACAAGCGCAATTATACAGCCACCAAATCCTCCGCCCACCATTCTAGCCCCATAGCAACCATCTATAGAAATTGCAGCCGATTGCATGATATTGAGTTCATCGCAAGTTACCTCATAATCGTTCTTCAAACTTTCATGAGTCTGATTCAATAATTCTCCTGCTTTAGATAAATTATTTTCTCTTAAGGCTTCCATAAAAGCAAAAACTCTTTCTCTCTCTGTAATGGGATGTCTTAGTCTTCTATACTCCAATTCTGTTAGATCGCTTTTATGGCGTTCTAGCATCTCTGCTGTAATATCTCTGGCATTCTGTACTTCAGGATAATGCTGTTCTATTTTCGATATTGCCGAAAAAGCATTCTTTTTTCTATTATCATACTCAGAAAAAAGCTGATTGTGTTTGACCATAGTATTACAAATAACAAAAGATATGTTCTCAGGTATAGGTGAATACAAATAACTTTTTTCTCTGTTGTCGGATAATGTAACAAAATGCTTTTTGCCAGTGGTTATAGCTAAATGATCATTGAAACCTCCTCTAGTACCATACCAATATTCTGACCAACATCCCATCATAAAGAAATTTTTAAGTAATTCTTGTGTCCGTTGATCCTCATTTTTTGCATTTAGCATCTCGATACCTTGATCGGGAGTATAGTCCATTTGCCCATCAGTAAAACCATTTGTAATACCCAGAGAGGTTAATATTGTCATGGTTAATGCAGATGATGACGATAAACCTCCACCAACTGGAATAGTTGAATTGATTAACAAATCAAAACCTTTTAAATTACGACGACGATACTCCTCTGCATACATCGCGATTGCGCCCTGAACATATTGCACCCATTGAATTTTGTACCGATCATCTCGTATAGAAAATTCGAAAAATGGTTTATCTGAATCTTTTAAATTCATCGAGAATATCCTAATCTTATCATCTTCGCGAGGATTAGTATAAGCACTCATACTTAAATTTTCTACTGTCATTGAGAAGACAAAATTATCGAAATAATCAGAATGCTCTCCGATAATATTTATTCGGCAAGGAGTAATAATCTTGTATTTTGGGTCAGTTCCAAATCCCTGATTAAACATTTCTATTATCTTTTCCATGTTGCTCCAATTCTAAACATTATTCACACAATATAGGTCCTTATTAAAGACCTATATCCCCTCCCATATAAAAAATTGTAACATATTTTTCTTTATTTCACCATATTATGAGTACCGCAGCTATTAAATGATTTTTAAAACCATTTGTAATATACGATAATGCAAACCAACAAACATCACAACTAAAAATGCTTTAGTTATGTAATTTTATCTAAAGAAAAAATAATATCTTTTCGCTATCATTATTAATGAATCAATAAATTGTAATGCTCGCGACCTTTAACAATTTTTATTACATCTTGACAAACGTCATTCCAGATCATACATCTAGAATGAGATGTCAAATATTTTTTTATAGTAAGGGAATTGCGAAAAGCATTACATTTATTCTTGGGGAGATTCATTAGATACCTCTTTGTCGCCGCACCGGCACATAGGGGTATTTTTATAGCCTTATTATTAATAATAAAAAAACCTCCAGGGTTTCTGATAAAAAATACAATTAAGATAGAATTTTAAAAATAAAACTACTTGTAAAGCTTTTTCTATCTTTTTAGTCTTCCTTTTTATTTCACTCAACAAGATTAAAATTTCTCTCATAACTATATAGTTAAAAATAATTTTTGTTTTTTGTCATTATATCTACTATTTCAACCATGCCATACGATTTATAAAATATCAGATATTCGTGTCTTTGTATTTATAATTGATAACAATAATAAATAAATAATTATAAAATATTTTAGTAATTTATCTTATTTTTTCGCAAAAACCTATTAGTATATTCCTTAAATTACGAAATTGAATTGGCATGAGACTTTTTCAAGCATAGGCCTTGTGATTAACAAGTTAGGTAACTAGGTACCCATAATAAAAGTTACATGGGAATGATAATTCGTAATTGAAAGCATGGGCTAATTTCCGTTGTTTTTTACTATATATTTTTTAATAGCATCATTAATTTTTGAATCATCTCTCATGTCCTCGATAAATAGAACTTGATCTCGATTAATAAACATTCGATCAGTAGGACCATGAATTTCAGTTCCTAATTTTACTAACGATATTTTTTTCTTTTCGTCTTGCTCTATTTGATCATTGGACGGTTGTAAAAAATCCTGTGTTCGTAAATAATAAACCTCTGTTAACTCAATCATTTGGTCAGAATAATTTTTAGAATAACCAAAATAAACCTGATTATTAACCAAGAAAACTGCTTGTCTTAACTGATTATCTTGTCGACTAGACTGCCGATGCTTAAGCATATATACACTAGTCACTGAAACGATAACCAATGCAATAATTATAATAATTGCTTGATACTTCTTTAATATTTTTATAAATCTCATTGTATTTATTGATATAGTTTATATCTCAATTTATAAATTAACTAACTAAATCTACAATTATTTATTATTAAATTAACATTTAAAAAGAATCTTGTATTTGTATATTTATACAAATATTTATCATTTTTATTATTATTTATGTATTATCTTATATTCAAATTTTAATATTAAGAAAGGATAATTATGGTATATAAATATTTGTCCAAGATAAAATTTGTAATATGAGAGACGAGCAAAAGCTCATGGTCGATGTCTTATGGAATATAAGTAATTAAGCTGGCTTAAAAAAAGGAGACAAGTTATGACAAGTTCAAAAACTATAAAAAACTTTCTTTTTTCCTTGGTAGCCGTAGCTATTAGCGGAGGTACCGCCTATGCCGGAGTTCAAATTGGTGGAGGCAATGACACAACCGGTCCCCATTCTGAAAATCTCAACAGTTGGGAAGTAGAATACGAAGCTGAAATTGATATTGACAATCATTCTGATCTAGATAACGAGTTTGCTATTTCTGTGGAAAATGGCGACAACAAAATCAATAATAACACCGAGGTCGGAGATATCACGACTGGCGATATTGAAGGCGATATTAGCTTTGAAAATGAATTAAATGATATGGCCATATCGTTTAGTGATGATGACCCATACGGTGATATTGAGATTGATTTAGCTAATGATATCACAGGTCCAGAATCAGAAAATCACAACAAAGTCGAGATCAGTTATGAACGTGAATTATGTATTAGGAATCATGCTGATATTGAAAATTCAATCGAACTTTCAGCTAATACCGGTGGTAATACCGTTAAAAACAATACATTAGTAGGGGACATTACAACCGGTGATGTTGATATTACATCAAATGTAGAGAATTCAACCAATAATTCTTTTGATGTTGATTTGAGTGATTACGAGACTCAGAGTGACATTAGCGTAGATTTAGCTAATGGAACTACTGGACCAAATTCATCCAATAAAAACTCTGTAGAAATTGAACAAGAAACAGAGATTCATCTACATAATTGTGCTGACATCAACAACAGCTATGCAGCTACTGTAAATACTGGAGACAACAAGGTAAAGAATAACACAGTTGTTGGAGACATTACCACAGGGAGTATCTCGATAGAATACCATGGGACAAACACTGCCAACTAAAGATGAATTAGGATGAGGATTTAAGGAATTTATCCTTAGATCCCATTATAATTAATATAAGGTATGAGATGAGGTTGGCTACGATAAAAATTAGAAAGTATATTTTATTTTTTGTCATAATCACTTATTCGATATTACCGATATCATTTGCCCTAGCAGCCGGACCAACCACAACAGTTGGGCCTATCAAACCAGTTGGGCCTACGGCTACTGTTGGACCAACCGTTCCAACAGGACCTGCAAAACCTGTAGGGCCTACGGCTACTGTTGGACCTACGGCACCGACAGGACCGATACAGGATGACAACTCCAACATTAATCAAGATTCTTCCAATCCAACCGATTTGGATTCTAATTCAAATGTTAACGATAATTACTCCACCTTTTCTCCAGCCGATAATACCAATGAAAACACAAACGATAATAATCCAAATTTTGATTTAAACAATGACGCAAATATTGACAATAATATTGATCTTGATTTAAACACTGGTAAAAATGATGTCGGAAGCAATAGTGAAGTAAAAGCTATAAATACAGGGTCAATTGACGGGGTAATCACTCAAATAAATATGGCTAATACTACTTTGGCAACCGGAAGCTTAGCTAGCAGCGCTTCGCTAAAAGGTGGAGTAATGGAATTATTGCTAAGTTCTTATTCTCCGGATCAAATTATCGACATATCAACTAACAATAACATTACGGGCTCAGATTCCGATAATATTAATGTTATAAGTAATAATAATCTTGTAGATATTGTCACAATTAATAATACCAACGTTAACGATATCATAGAAATTGAAGCTAACACCGGAGATAATTTCATAAGCAATAACACGAAAGTTGATTCTATAGATACTGGAGATATTAATTTAGGTGCCAATGTTATTAATTTATTAAATTTATTATTACCTGATTTGCGATTTACCTTAGACATTTGGAATATTTTAGGAGATTTAACGGGTAATATTTTGATTTCAGGATTAAATAACCTTACCGGTAATAATTCCGTAAATAATAATTCTCAAGAAATTTCTAACAAATCAAATATTGACATCACACAAAATGCGATTGTACACAATGGTCTTGGGCTTTCAGCAAATACCGGAAATAACACTATCGGCAACAATACTATTATTGACGATATTACAACAGGTAAATCAACAGTATCTAGTAATTTAATCAATATCTCCGAAGTTGGCACTCCGATATTTTACATTTTTAACATTTTTGGCGATTGGAATGGTTTAGATTGTGCTGAAGACTGTCACGGCTATATTATAAATGAGATTAATTCCGAAACCGGTGCAAATTCCAATAATATCAATTCGGTAATTAGTGCCAATAATTCTGATCTAAATATTATCAACAACGCAAATGTTAATAACAATTTGATTGTTAATGCCAACACCGGAAACAACGCAATTGATAATAATACGGTAATCGGATCTATAACAACTGGCAGCATAAAAATTTCACAAAATGTAATAAATATTCTAAATTCATTTAACAAAGATATAGAACAATTTGCTTTAAAAATGATTAATATTTTTGGTAATTGGAACGGCAATCCTCTAGATGATAGTACGGCAGATAATAACAATTCTAATAATCATAATGAGCCTACTACCCAAAATAACAACCTTGGCCAATCGTCTGCTCAGACTCAAGCAAACCCCGTAACTCACAACCTAGTCCATACATCGACAGACAATACTATGCCGGCATCTCACAATTCTAAATATTTAGCTTCTTCTAATCCCATGATTATTGCTACAGATTCCCACGCCAATACCACCTCTGCACAAGCTAGCAATTCTGATCTAGATTCTTCTGGATTGATATTAGGAGAAACTGTTGGCAACAACAGCAATCAAGGGATTATTGATAAAATTCTAATTGAATTTTTAGCATTACTGCTAGCTTCAATTTTCGCCTACGGAGGTTACAAATTATCTAAATCAAGATAAATATTTATAAATTCCATTATTATATATTAAAATCAGATTTTTTATTAAGATACGATTTTTATTTTTTTGACATTGACATAAATATGATTATTAAGTACAGTCAAGGCAATATATTCATAACTCTAAAACTTATCTAGCATTCGAAAAAATAATATTTGTTTGTTACTTCGTATATAACATGGCATAGGGGCAACCATGAAAGTTTCCAAAGAAGACAACAATAATCAACGTGCCTATCTGATAACTACTAATAACAACGACATCGCCTTGATTGATGGTGAAGGTTTGGTTATGGCTTCTTCTTCAGCAAAAATTATCGGTAACCACATAATAATACATAGTCTCCCAGATTTGGAAAAATCAGAAAAATCAACTATCAAAAATTTTTCAAAAAATGGCTCTCGGCTTTTAGCTCAAAATATTATTTCTTCTGCTGATAATAATATTTTATTTGAACTCTTTATATCAAATAATTTATTGGGTGATATCGAGAGATGGAGTTCAACCGATCAGTTTATAAAAAAACTTACATCTCAAGATAAATTATCAGATGATACTGTCGCTCAATTTGAAAATGACGCTCAAATTCTGGGTTACAATCTCGGAGCTGAAAGATCAGCTATATTATTTGAGCTAACTAATTTTTATAAAAAGATTCTATCGACAGAAAATGGAGAGAATAAAGAAAAAATTATCAATTTATGGAAAAAAAGAATAATCAATGCTCTAAAAAGCTTTTTTACTCAAAACCATGATATGATTGTTTCTTATCTTGGAGAAGATAAATTTTAATCCGAGCCCCAATATTTGGACAATTTCTTTTATTCTAAGAAAGACTT
>CAYMCH010000024.1:0-13887 GCA_964389035.1 uncultured Candidatus Saccharibacteria bacterium
GCGTTCCCTCTAAATTTGGTGGGGTTGTAAATCTGCCAGTTGGGTTTTGAAAAACTATTTCCGATGAGGCGATTGTTCCACTAGTATATTTTGCCTTAATTCGGTAGTAGTAGGTAGTGCCGGTTAAAACAGTTGTATCGAGATATCCAAGCGAGCTAGTCGAAGCAACCTGAGCAAAAGTAGTGCCGTTAGTCCCTCTCTCGACAAGATACGACTCAAATGCCTCTCCATCTAAAGATGTGGGGGTTTGCCAGCGCAAAGTTATAGAATATTCGGCCAAATCGCGATCGGAAGTATCGTAGATACGAACATTTTGCGGGGCATTTGGCGGAACAAGCGAAATACCCGGGGCTGAGACGCCTGTGAAATTAATCCAACCAAGTGCGGTTGACCACGCATATCCGATAAAATTACCCGAGGAAAGTATGCGAACATTGCTACCGTATGGGTCAAAATTAAAGTCAATAATCGAGCCGTCGTTTATAACTTTGGCCTTACCTGAGAGAATACCCGTTGTTAAATCGCAGGTGACCGGGCCATCCGGATTATCGGTACTTCCAAAAGCAACCCAGCCGATATCACTCGACCATGCATATCCGTTAAAGGTACAACCAATATTGGAAGTAGAGACATTGGCAGAATAATCAGTAAAATTTAGGTAGCCATTGGTATTTAAAATTTGGGCTCTACCAGCAATATTTACTCCCACTGCGTCTGCTTTTTTGGTTTGATAAAACAAAGAGATACCAAGAGTGGTAATCAAAACGATTACTAGCATTGAAGAAATTAGTGGTTTTTTGCGTACTTTAATTCTCATTATTTAAATCTAATAAAATAGCACCCAAAATAAGAGTTTATTTTTGATTGGTTAACAAAACCGAATAGATTAGTAACCCAATTGTATCTTTTTGGATCGTAACTTCGGGGTCGAACTAGTTTTGAGCAACGTGATCTAGCGTAAATGTTCCCTCTCTTCCAAACTCAAAACGCTTATCTGATTGATTATTTTAATTATACACCAATGTTTGTTTTTTAGTAAACTTCAAAAAATCATAAGAAAAATATTGTAATATTACAATGTTGTGTTTGATCTGTAGTTGCATTCTAATAAATCGTAAAATTCTGGCAAATGGATTATTTCGCCATTTTGACGAACAATAATTGTGTTCACATCTCTTTCTATGTGGAAGTTTTCATTACTAGCGAATTCTTGAAATAAATTTCTTTCCATGTTGCATTTGTTTATAAATATTAATTTAATGAACCGTAATAGTTATGTTAGGCTTTTTTGAAGCGTTAATCACAGCTTCCCCGCCTATCGGGAAAGTAATTCTAGGATCGGTGTGGCCGAAATCGACATTGGCAATTATTGGCATATTGTTTAGTTCTTGTTTTGATTTGATTATTTGGGTCAAAAGCTCATTGGTCATGTTGCTCTCATTTTGAAAACGGCCGATAACCATACCTTTCACTCCAGAAAAATTAGGTTGATGGATTAACGATTGAAGATCTCTATCAAAGGTGTGAGGGACAGATTCATTATCATCTTCGATAAAAAGAATTGAATTAGCTAAATCTGGCATATATTCTGTTCCTTGTAGCAAATTAAAGGTGCAGAGGTTAGAACCAAGAATTATACCTTTTGCCTTCCCGTAATTTATTACTTGCCAGCCATTATTTTTTATTGGATTTCTATTGTCTTGATCTTTGTACCAAGGGTCGTCACTCCAAGTAGGACTAGGCATAATTTCAAATGGTTTATCAGCTTCTAGACATTTTTTAAAATACTCAATAGTGTATTCCAATTCTTTTTTCTGCCCAAATGTTGAATAGTGTGGACCAGAATAGGTGACAAGATCAGTTTTGGTATAAATGGCATTATTCAAAGCGGTGATATCAGAGTAGCCACAAAAAATTTTAGGATTATTTCTAATCAAACCCCAGTCTATATAGCGAAACAGTTGGTTACTGTTGAACCCCCCGATTGCTGTAAGTATTGCTTTTACATTTTTATCTGCAAACGCTACATGTAAATCCTTAATTCTAGAATCAATACTAGAGGAGCGGAATTGATCGATCTCCATTACATTTTTACCGAATGAAACTAAGTAACCCAGCTCAGATAAATGATTTTTAGCGTATTGCTTTATTTCATCTCCAAAAATGCTCATTGATTTAGATGGAGCAATAATACGTATTTCGTCACCTTGTTGTAATTTGCCAGCGATCATCGATTTTATTAGATTATATTAATAAACATTATTAATATAATAGTTAATTATTGGCACAATTGGCAACATGAGTTAATTTTGAATAAAATTGTTTAGATTGCCGAAAGTTACAACTAGTTGATTGTTTCAAATATTGGGGTGATAATAAAAATAGATAAAATAATTATTATGGAGGGAATATGAATTCTTTATCACAAACTCTAGCTTTACAAGAAATTAAGCTAAGCAGAAATCGCGAACTGATTGAATTGGGTACATATATTTCGATTTCATTTTTTGTGCCTTTTTTGTTGGGGCATCCTCAATTATTGGTGGGGACATTAGTAAATGCAGCACTGGTTTTATCTGCTCTTCATCTGAAAGATCACAAAATATTACCAATTATTATGTTGCCTAGTGTGGCAGTTTTAGCGCGCGGATTAATTTTTGGCCCGTTTACTATGTATTTAATTTATACACTCCCTTTTATTTGGCTAGGTAATTTGGCACTTGTATATTTTATCAAACGACTTTATCTAAATTTTCAATGGAATAAATATTTATCATTGGCTATAAGTATTATTATTAAAGTCTTATTACTATATCTTTCAGCAAGTATGTTAATAAAACTAGGTGTATTGCCCAAAGTTTTTGCTATTTCTATGGGAACAATCCAGCTTTACACTGCATTATTGGGAAGTAGCTTAGCCTTAATATCACAAAAAGTTAGTCGAGCTCACAAGTAGCTGGTGGTGCATTGCAAACATTATTATTTTATTTGGCAGAGAAAGATAAATTTCCCTGGTTCTTGCGTTGTTCGTTAAGTGTTCGGTATAATAAAAAAAGTTAATAATAAATAAAACAGGGAGGACTAAGTATGTCTATAGTTTCTGAGGGAGAATTTAAGGGTAATAAGATGATTGTAATCAAAATGAACGAGGAGGATAAATATCCTTTTCAGTTTGGAATTAAAAAAGCTAAGCTAGTGCTGGAAAATATTGATGAAATAAAAAAGTTTGTGGAGAAGTACGATAAAGCTAGTAGCGAGTAGTAAGCAGTAAGTAGGTTAAGCTTCAAAGAAAAAACGATTTAAAATAAATGTAAAAAGCTTACCTTGCTTCTTTTAAATAGGAGTTAGGCATTAGCTTTTTAGGCTTTAGGTAAAGATAGTAAGTCGATTTATTATAAATCTAAATTAATCGGTGGATAAGATCGGTGGCGGTGTTCTCTATTTCGCAACAAAGGGAAGGCTATGACTCAAGACCAAGCTCTAAAAATATTAAAATCCGGAGCCAATGTTTTTCTTACCGGTGAGCCGGGTAGTGGCAAAACATATACCGTCAATAAGTATATTTCATATTTGCGTTCTCATGATATTGATCCTGCTATTACTGCCTCTACAGGTATTGCTGCTACGCATATTGGTGGTATGACAATTCATTCTTGGAGTGGCATTGGTATTAAGAGCAAACTTAGCAATGGAGACCTGCGAAGTATTGCCGAGAGCGATTATATCAAAAAAAGGATTGGTAAAGCCAAAGTTTTAATCATTGACGAGATATCAATGCTACCTGCAAAGAGTCTGCAAAGTGTAGAAGCAATTTGCAGGGAGGTAAAAAAAGATCAGCGTCCTTTTGGTGGATTGCAAGTGGTATTAGTGGGGGATTTTTTTCAATTGCCCCCGGTTGTCAAAAAAGTTTGGGATGAGAATTCTCAAGCGGATCTGTTCGATGAACCTGAAACGTTATTTGCCTATGGTGCCGAGGCATGGCAGAGAACTGACTTTACGACCTGCTATATCACCGAGCAGTATCGTCAGAAAGATGAACTGCTATTGCAAATTTTGTCAAAAATCCGTTCTAATTTATTTGACTTTGAATCACTCCAGCATCTTATTACTAGGAAGGTTGATACTATTGACCTCTTGTCAGATATTCCTAAGTTATATTCACATAATGTTGATGTTGATAGTGTAAATAATAGGATGCTAGCCAAATTACCGGGTGAAGCTAAGCTTTATCGCATGAAGGTCAAAGGACATCATTATCTAGTTGAAGCCATGAAAAAGGGTTGTCTTTCGCCAGAAAACTTGTATCTAAAAATTGGTGCAGTAGTGATGTTCACCAAGAATAATCCTAAAGAAAAATATGTCAATGGTACTTTAGGTGAGGTAGTTGCTTTCAATCCAGAAACTGGTTTGCCGATGATCGTAACAAAAAACGGGCGAAAAATCGAAGTGAATTATACTGAATGGAGTATTGAGGAAGATGGCAAAACAAAAGGTTTATTAGCCCAGTTGCCACTTCGATTGGCATGGGCGCTAACAGTTCATAAGAGCCAAGGGGTAAGTTTGGACGAAGCTATTATCGATCTATCAAAAGTATTCGAATATGGACAGGGTTATGTGGCGTTATCGCGGGTTAGGAATCTTAACGGTCTGCATTTATTGGGCTGGAATGAAACGGCTTTCAAGGTTAGCGAAGAGATACTGGAAAAAGATAATGATTTTCGCCAAGCGTCGTTTGAGGCTGAAAAGCTTTTTTCTAATTCTCCAGTTAAAGAATTGCAAAAAGCTAACGAAAATTTTATTATCTCATGTAATGGTTCAATAAATGAGATCGAAAAAAAAGAAAAAACTACATTAAAAGTTTCCACGTATAATGAAACTCTAAAATTATGGCGTGAGGGTAAAAATCTTGTGCAGATTGCAAAAGCTCGTAGTTTTACTCAAAGCACGATTTTAAACCATATCGAGAAGCTAGTTGAGGATGGAAAAATAAATCCGAATGAAATTGTCAGAATTCTACCCGAAAAAATTTCGCTTCATTTTTCGCAAATTAATGCTGTATTTAAAAAAGAGTCAACAGACAAGCTGTCGCCAATTTATCAATACTTCAAAGGTAGATATTCTTATGATGAATTGAGATTGGTGAGAATGGTGATAAACAAGTGAAATTAAATAATTTTTGTTTGACAAATGCAATAACAAGAAATATGCTGTAGGTATATGAGTAAGTATCAAAAAATTGATGCTAGAAAAGAAGATAGTGCTAAGTCAGATAAAGGCAGGAAAATTAGTAAAACTGCATATAAAAGTTTGCTGATACCTTTATATTTATTGCTAATTATTGCAATTATCATGATTGTGGTCCAACGCAGTAACGAAGATACATGGGTACAAGACAAAAACGGCAATTGGGTTAAACATGGTAATCCTACGATTCAGGATTTTGACAGCTGTGCTAAGAAATACCCAGTAATAGAAACCTATCCAGAACAATGTACTATTCCCAACGGACCGACTTTTACTAAAGATGATATTCATTTGAAGTATTAGTAAGTTTGAACTAGCAATGTACTATAATTATATTGATTGGCTAATTGTTTAGTGTTTTTTTGTGGTTGCGATTATTAATAATAATTGAGATAATAATAACAATCTGGGATGGTGCAGGATTTGTTTTTTTTGTGCTACTTCAAAATTTTTTTATCTGTGCTAATTGGAGAGGTTTGTATGAGTCAAGATATTATTTTTAAGATAAAAAAAGTGAATCTATTAGGCAGGGGAGGGGCTGGTTTCCCGACTTGGATAAAGTGGGATACGGTTAAAAAGCAAGAGTCATCAGGTAAAAAAATCTACATTATCGCTAATGGTTCAGAGGGCGAGCCAGGAGTTTTTAAAGACGAATATATTTTGCAAAAATATCCGTATGAATTTATTTCTGGTATCAAAATTGCTTTGAGTACTTTTGCTAATTCTGAAGCGGTAATTTATTTAAACCATATTTATTATGATAAATATCAAAAAAAACTTGAAAAACTTTGTGGTGATAGTCCGATAAATTTTTTTCGCAAAACCGCTCGTTATATTGCAGGAGATGAAACAGCACTGATCTCACATATCGAGGGCAAGAGAGATGAGCCTCGAGTCAAACCGCCTTATCCAGCAGAATGTGGCTTGTATGGTATGCCAACATTGGTAAATAATATCGAAACATATTATCGAGTTTATCAGATAATAAAAGGTGAATATAATGATATGGTCTTATACTCAATATCTAAAGGCAGGAGAAAAAAAGGAGTATACGAAATGCCTTTGACTTATAGTGTCCGTCAGGTTTTAGAAAAAACGAAAAATTGGCCGAAAGATGATTTTTTTATTCAATATGGTGGAGGTGCTGCAGGATCTATTTATCTGCCGGAAGAACTAGATAAATCTTTGCCTGGAGCAGCATCGATAATTATTTATGATCGTAAAAAAACCAATCCGTACAGATTGATGAAATACTGGGCAACTTTTTATGCAAAAGAAAATTGTGATAAATGCACGCCATGTCGCGAAAGCTCAATGAGAATATTGGAGATGCTACAGGAGAATAGGCTGGATCAAGAAAAATTGGCAGAGATGTTTTTTTCTTTAGAAAACAGCTCTTTTTGCCCTTTGGGTAGAGGAATGTCGGCACCGTATAAAACATTAATGAGCAAGGTGATGAAATGACTAAATTTAACATTTATATAAATGGAAAAGAGTGCAAAACAAAATTTGGAGAGACGGTACTAGAAGTTGCCACCAGAGAAGGTATTTATATACCCGCTATTTGTTATCACTGCGATTTAATGCCTCATGAAAGTTGTCGTTTATGCATGGTGGAAATTGAAGGAGAGGGTAAATTGAAGGCTTCGTGTTCGTTTAAAGTTACCGATGGTTTAAGAGTTTTAACAAATTCTGAATTAGTAAATAAAGTTTTAATTACTAATTTAGAGTTGCTTTTTGCCCAACATGAAGGTAAATGCGAAACTTGTACTCGTAAAGATAGTTGCAAACTAAGAGAACTTGCATTAAAACATCAGTTTGAGGTAGATAAATATCGTGATCGTAAAAGCCAAAAACATAAATATCAATTTGGTCCATCAATAATGTTTGATCCAAGTAAGTGCATTAATTGTGAAAATTGCTCAGAGATTTGTGCCCAACAAACGAATGGAGGATTTATCCGTCCCAGAGAAGGAAAATATAATTTTGAAGTCTATCCATCGAAAGCTCTCGATCACGATTGTATTTACTGTGGTCAATGTATCGTGCACTGCCCGACGGGGGCTTTGAGTGAAGTGGAAGATTATCACAAAGTACAAAAAACTCTAAAAGACACCAAAAAGAAAGTTATTTTTCAAATAGCACCGGCAATCAGAGCTAGCATTGGCGAAGAGTTTGGCATGCCTGCCGGTGAAGTTGTTACCAGTAAAATATTTTCAGCTTTGGAAAAAATAGGAGCATATAAAGTATTCGACACCAGTTTCGCGGCAGATGTTACCATTATGGAAGAATCGGAGGAGCTAATCAAAAAGATTCTTAGCAAAAAAAACGAAGTGATGTTTTCGTCGTGTTGTCCAGCCTGGATAAAATATGTAGAATTTTATGAAAAAAGTTTTATAAAAAATCTAACATCTGTGCGTTCACCTCATATAATTTTAGGTGGCTTAATCAAAACATATTGGGCAGAAGATCAAAAAATTAATCCAAAAGAATTATTTGTAGTATCCATTATGCCATGTACAGCCAAGAAATTTGAAATTACTCGCAAGGAATTAAAGATACAAGGCATAAATCCTGTGGACTGTGTTATTACAAATAGGGAATTTGCTAAACTACTCAAGGAGGCAGATATTAATTTAGCAACCCTAGATCCTGTATATTGCGATGGTAAAATAATGGGTACTTTTTCTGGAGCAGGTGAAATATTTGGAGCTAGCGGGGGAGTATTGGAAGCAGCGATAAGAACAGCATATTTTAAAATTACCGGTCATGGATTAGAGAATTTAGAATTTAAAGAAATTCACGAATTTGCAGGAATAAAAGAGCTTCATATAGATATGAATGATTTAAAATTAAAATTTGCAGCTGTTAGCGGAATTAAAAATGTCAAAAAAGTTCTGTCAATTCTAAAGAAAGATCCGAGTTATTATCATTGTGTAGAAGTAATGGCTTGCCCTGGGGGATGCATAGCGGGAGGCGGTCAGCCATTGCCGATTGACAATGAGATTAGAAAAGCCAGAACCAATGGTTTGTATACGGCCGATAGAAATAATTATTATCGTGAATCTCATGAGAATCCAGCGATAAAAGCTTTATATAGTAATTTTTTCTCAAAAGAAGAAATGCGTCATAAAATATGCCATACTTTTTACACGCCTAAGAAAAAAGGTAATGTAAAAATTATAAAATAATGAAACGTTTTTTATTGAAATAGTTCAACTAATTCATATAGATTCGAAATAGTATAGTCAATCGCGGGGTTATCAACAAGTTTTTTATCTAAAGATCGATACCAAACGGTGGTCATACCAAGTTTTTTGGCTGGAAGCAATCCTCGTTCGATATTATTGTCAACAATGATTGAATCTTTAGCTTCGGTATTGCAGTCGTCTAAAACTGATTTGAAATATCTTAAATCCGGTTTGCGAAAACCATGGTCATCAGACACTAGAAAATGCGAAAAATACTGTGAAACACCAGTTTCTTCCAGTAATTCTCTAGTTGATTTAGGCTGATTAGCGATTAGGCCCAGCTGATATTTTTGGGAGAGTTGTGATAAAACATTTTTTGCTTCAGGCCTAATTTTGGCGTTAGCAGCTGCTTCTGTTAGCGCATGGCGTTTACTAGCCATCAAATTTTTTGCCATATATAGTTTTTGCTTATCTCGTAAAAAAAGGTTTAAAATATTATCATTAAGTAAACCTGTCATTGAGCTAGCCTTGGGTATGACGTCTAAAATATTTTTACGGCTGATACTACTGTCGAATATTTTGATAGTTTTATATAATGTATCTATTCGTAATTGCTCGTACTCATTATGGTCGAGCAATACGCCACCTACATCAAAAAAAATCCAATCGATGTTATTCATAAAATAATTATAGCTGATAATTTATTAAATATACAAAAATTTTTATTTATGTAATATAATAAATATTACAACAAATAATGTAATACGAATGAATTTTGAATAAAATTTTATAATTTATAAAGATTCTAAAGCGATGTTTTCTATTAGAACAGCATGGAGATTTATCTCTTTCAATAAATTACAATCATCATTTATTGTTTTAGGTATTGCGGTAGGTGTAGCAGTGCAGATTTTTGTTGGCATCCTTATCGATTCCTTACAGCAAAGCCTCATAAATCAGACTGTTGGGTCATCACCACAAATTACTATTAGCAATGAAGCTAAAGAGTTATACAATCTCAACGAATTATTTAAAAGGATAAATGATGTAGAAGGGATAAAGGTTGTCCAAGGGGTCATCGACAACAACGCTATTCTTCTAAAAGATAGTAAAAATTATCCGGTATTAGTAAGAGGTTTGGATATAGTAGATGATAGAATTTACAAAATTAATAATAATGTCATCGAAGGGAAAAAACCAAATGATAATGAAGTGATGATCGGTAAAGATTTGATAGAGAAAAGTGCTTACAAAATTGGGGACAAAGTGTCTTTAGTAAGGGCTGATGGGCAAAAAATAACTCTAACAATAAGTGGCATCTACGATCAAAAAGTATCTTCTATAAATAATATTTGGCTTATTACAAATACAGAAACTTCTAAGCAATTATTTTCGAATAATAAAGAAGCATCGCAGATCGAGGTACAAGTAAATGATGTTTTCTTGGCTAAAGAGATATCAGAAAAAATTAATCTGTTACTGAAAGATGAATCTCTTGCAATTACTAATTGGCAGGATGAAAACAAGCAGTTATTGTCTGCTCTGTCTGGCCAATCAACCTCTAGTTATATGATTCAAGTATTCGTACTTTTATCTGTAGTAATAGCTATTGCTTCCATTTTAGCTATTACAGTTACACAGAAATCACGGCAGATTGGTATTTTAAAGGCTATGGGCTTAAAAGATAATAACTCTTTAAAAATATTTATATATCAAGGTTCTTTTTTGGGGATATTCGGCGTGGTGGCTGGATTAGCAATTGGTTTGGGTTTATTTTGGTTATTCAATACCTTTGCCAAGAATCCTGACGGATCTTCAATTGTAACGGCATATTATCGTTGGGGTTATATTGGCACAACTGCCATAATAGCTTTTATCGCATCTATTGTAGCCGGCTTGATACCCGCTATAAAATCTTCAAAACTCAATCCGATTGATATTATTAGGAATAATTAAAGTGAAACACATTATTAAACTAAATCAAGTCAATAAGTCATATTATTCTCCTGTGGAAACAAAAGTTTTACGTGGTGTAAATTTATCTGTCTTAAAGGGTGGTATAACTTCAATTATCGGGCAATCGGGATCTGGTAAATCTACACTAATGAATATTATTGGTGCTCTCGATACTCCTACTTCTGGCAAAGTAGAAGTATCAGGCGTTGATATATCTAAGATAACCAAAAATGATGTTGCAGATCTTCGAAATCAAAAGATTGGTTTTGTGTTTCAATTTCATTATTTGTTACCGGAATATACAGTTTTAGAAAATGTTTTGATGCCTTGTTACCTGGGCGGTCGTAAACCTTGCAACAAGAATGTCAAACGCGCTAAGGATTTGCTGGACTTAGTGGGTCTAAAAGATAAATTATATAATATGTCCACCCAAATTTCTGGTGGGCAACAGCAACGGACTGCTATCGCTAGGGCATTAATGAATCAACCAGAAATCATTTTAGCTGATGAACCTACTGGAAATCTTGATTCTGATACTTCGTCTATGATATTCAAATTGTTTTGTAGGATAAATCAAGAATTCGGGACGACTTTTGTTATTATTACTCACGACGATCGAATCGCTCAGGAAGCAAATAATATTGTTGAAATAAAAGATGGCAGAATTGTACGGAATGAAATAAACCCCAATCCTGTCTGTATAATAAGATAAAATTTTTTGAGTTTACTTTTTGCTAAATTTCAGATATGATTTATGACGTGGCCTTAGGCGATTTGAATTTTTTGGTATTGGCCTGATGGCGGAGTGGTTACGCAGCGGTCTGCAAAACCGTTTACGCCGGTTCAATTCCGGCTCAGGCCTCCACGATAATTTATGCCGAGGTAGCTCAGTGGTAGAGCAGTGGACTGAAAATCCTCGTGTCGCGAGTTCGATTCTCGCCCTCGGCACCAACATAAATAAAAAAATAAATATTAAAAAAAGATATTAAAAGCAAAAAAGATTGATTAGAATCTGTAAATAGTATATTTTAAATATAAATATTATGATTCAAACAATAAAAATATTCCAAATTATTTTAGCGGTTTTATTAACAATCGTTATTTTAATGCAACAAAAAGGTAGTGGCCTTGGAATGGTATTCGGAGGCGAAAGTAATTTCTATCGCTCTCGTCGAGGCATAGAGAATGTGTTGCATTGGGCGACAGTTGCTATCGCAGTGTTATTTAGTATTACAGCAATAGCTACGATATTTGTCTCTTAGAATTTATACCTCCTTTATGAAACGAAATGTTACATTAAGGTCGGGATTAGTAAAAAATGTTGTTGATAATCTAGCAAAACCATTTTATATTTTTAAAATGGTGTCTTTTCTTTTTGGTAAACTAAGCCGAAAAGAAAAGCTAATGTTTTTTATTTTGTTATCTACTTTAATTGTTTTATTTGTTTTCGAAGGGTTAAAAATTTATTATGCAAAAACTATAGTTGTCCCAGCGAGTGGGGGTGAATATGTAGAGATGATAAACGGTGAAGTAAAATATTTAAGTCCGGTTTTGGTAAAAACTGATGCTGAAAAAGCTATATCTCAAGCAATTTATTCGTCTTTAGTAAAGGTGGATCAAAATGGTCAATTGCAACCAGATTTAGCTGAAAGATGGGAAGTTTCTTCTGATGGTCTTACATATACCTTTTATCTTCGTCAAAATGTTTTATTTCATAATGGGCAAACATTTGATAGTGGTGATGTGGTATCTACGATCGAAGCTATCCAAAATGAGGTTAATAAAAGCCCTTTGAGAGAAACATGGCTTGATGTAATAGTAGATGCGCCAGATGTTTTAACAATCAGTTTTACCTTGCCCAAACAATACGGTCCATTTATTTATAATTGTGTGTTAGAAATTATGGATAGTAGCGATACTGTTTCTTCTTTGAGCAATAATTATAATGGAACTGGACCATATAAATATGTTAAAGCTGTGCCTGAGCAAGAAAATAATTATCTTGAGGTGTGGCTAGAGAAGAATGTAAATTATTATTCCTCTGCCCCAATGATTTCTCAACTTAGATTTATAGTCACTAAAGATGATTTTGAAAATATCAAGAAAAAATATAATTTAGAGATGTCTGGCTTTGCTGGAGTTGACTATAATGCTGATAAATTTACCAATTATTCATTTACAACAGGTAGAAGATTGGTGGAATTTTTAAATATTAGAAGAGAGCCTTTAAATAATTCTGATTTAAGAAAAAATATTGTTAAAGGGGAAACAGTAGAAAATAAAATAAAATTAAGAATTGTTAGTTTGGACGCTGAGCCTCAAAAAACTAAAGCAAGTGCAATTGCGGACAGATTGCAGGCGCAGAATATTACTGTAGAAAATAGTGTCTTATCAGTCAAAGATTACATGGAGGCAATAAGCACGCACAATTACGATATTTTAATATACGGGTATAATTGGTCATACGACAATGATCCATATATGTTTTGGCATTCTTCTCAAATAGAAAAAAATAATTTTTCAGGGTATTCAAGCAAAGAAGACGATATATTCTTAGAGGATACACGTATGATCTTGGATCGCGATCAAAGAATAGCTAGATATGATCAATTCATTCAAAAGATGACCGATAATGCTTTGGTAGTATATTTTGATATAGAAAAATATAGCTTTGCCTTGTCTAGTGATGTGAAAAACACTGATATTCAAAAAAGTTATGGCAGGCCTGAAGACAGACTAAACGGCATAACTTCATGGTACACTAAAGAAAAACGAGTAAGGAAATAGAAAACTGAAATCAGGTATTATCTTATTAGGTTTTAGAAAGCAGTCTGGGCGAATGGTGGAATTGGTAGACACGCAGCGTTCAGAACGCTGTACTCGCAAGAGTGTGGAGGTTCAAGTCCTCTTTCGCCCACCATACCATATGGAATGTCGAATGATAAACAAAATAACCCTTTGATTGCTCAAAAGGGTTATTTTTATCTTAGATGCAGAATTTTATCTGTATGATCTTCGATTGTCGTCGCCAGATCTTTCTCTTTTTTCCATTGGTTTAGCAATGTTTACAAAGATCTGTCTGCCTTCGAACTCTTTTTCGTTAAGAGCATCGATTGCAGCTTGAGCCATCTCTTCGGTTTTTAAGGTAACAAAACCAAAACCTTTTGATCTTCCACTGAATTTGTCAGAGATTACTTTAGCCTCGACAACTTCTACGCCATCAACACCATTGAATAGGTCTGAAAGCATATCTTCGGTAACCGCATAATTAAGATTACCAACGAAGAGTTTGTTTTTTTCTTCCATTTTTTTCCTTGATCCATACTAATAAAATCGACCGCGAGTTTAACTTCTCGGTCGACTTAATTTTTATATGCAATTAAATACAAACGAGTCTTTAAACTTTCAATTATATGGTAACACTAAGAGGAGAAAAAGTCAATCATTTTTGCAATATTCTATATTAAATAATTTTTTGACATTGGTTTGTATGTTG
>CAYMCH010000025.1:0-13820 GCA_964389035.1 uncultured Candidatus Saccharibacteria bacterium
TTCATAGGTCTCCATATTACCCTAGAAAAAGTTGCACTTCAAAACAGAATTTTCGATTGAAGTGAGGGTAATATTTAGCTCTCCTTGAGTCGTGGTAACGGCTCAGACTTTTCTGTACAAAAACGGAGGGAAACCCCCTCCAAGGCCCAGGAGGCCTAAAATGCGATCTCTCTTTAGTTGTTTCGCTTTAATGTTGTGTTGTCGGTGGCACCAAAATGTCATCGACGAAATCGCCGCTGGGCTGCCTGTGCATGGCAGGAGACGGACGGCAGTCGTCCGTCACGCTAGGCGGTGTGGGCGTTGCAGGGAATATATCAAGGAGCAGTGTAGGATCAGTTTAATGCTCCGCGAATATGCACGTGAGGAGGAGGAGCAAACCCGCACCCCCAGCTGTCCTCCAGATGAGTGGTTGCGGGAAATAGCAAATGGAACCGATTCTCATGACGTAGATGAATATCGGGAACATTTGAGAAGGTGTCCTTATTGTATGAAGAAAATCGGGGGGTTAAGACGGTTGATGGGTGACGAACCCCCCGACAAACTTGAATCTCTCCTCCGAGAGATTCAGGAAGAACGGGAGATTTAGCCGCGAACCCGAGGGCACCCACGCAAGGTGGCCTCGGCACGTGACTTAAAAATCACTCTTTTATCAGAGTGATTTTTATTCTAAAGATATACTAAGTTATTCGCTTGGGTTATAGGCAGCAGGCACGACAACCTCTTTTAATCAGATTGTAAAAGCTGTATTCCAGCCCAGCAAAATATTGCAATTCAAGGCAAGTTCACCACCAATTTATTTTGCTCGAATACAAATTCAATAGTACTGTCTCTATCGGTGCGAAATAGTTTGGTGCCGGATTTATCCAATAGATCTAAAGTCGCTGCGTGCGGATGACCGTATTTGTTGTCTGCACCTGCAGATATTACCGCGTACTGCGGTTTGACTTTATCTAGCAAAGCTTGATTTGTGCCATTATTTGAACCATGATGTGCTATTTTTAATATTTGAGCTTGAAAATCAACGCTTTTATTTTCTGATAACATCAAATTCTGTTCATCTGTTTCTATATCACCGGTGAATAAAGCACATTGCGAATAATAACAAAACTTATTAATGATTGATGAATTATTTAGATTTTCGGCTGTTTGCTCTTGATATTTTTTGCCTGGCCAAAGGAATGTTAGACTACCATTATCGAAAGGAATTTCTTTTTGATTAATTTCTGGTACAATCGTTAGAATATTTTTGTCTTTTATTTTTGATAAAAATTCCAAATATTGATTTGAAGTATGTGCAACACCAGAGATATAAATCTCGCCGATTTCGTAGTGCTCAAGCACTTGAACCAACCCCACCAAATGGTCTGCATGAGGATGAGTAAGAATAACTTTTTCGATTTTGCGATCAGATAGCGGCATTACCTTGCCAATTTCAGACATCACAGTATCATCTGGTCCGCCGTCAATTAGTATCTGATAATCACCCTTAGTAATCATCGCTGCATCGCCCTGCCCGACATCAAAAAAATACAAATGAACATTGTCATCACTTGGACTTCTGGCAATCTCCACCCAAATAGCTACTAGTACCAGAGCTAAAATCGATAATGCTATTCGTATAAATTTCTTTGCCACTTATACATCTTTCTTTTAACCAAAATAATTAATACTCCAATCACCAGATATAATAAACTTACTACTATATAATTATATTTCTGTAGAGCCAAAGAAGCCAGTGGTAGTTTAGCCGAAATATTGATTACTTCTATAATATATATCAGCACCGGATATGCTATAAAGGCTACTACTTTGCCAAGCGGGAGATAAATCAAACCCACCACACCAGCAATAAATGACATCAACATAGCCAACGGAATTATCCACAAGACGGCGATATTGCTGAGTGGGGAAATCAATGAGACACGTCCAAAACTAAAGGCTATCAAGGGAAAAACTAGGATTTGTGCCGATAAGGTTTCTAAAAGCGGTGATTGTAGCCACGTAGGCAACTTATTAATAATCGATTTTGAAAATAAATACTCAATAATCTTAGACAAATAAACAATACCACAAAAGGCCAGAAATGAGAGCTGGAAGCCAATGTCATTTACTAATAAGAACGGATTAAATACCAACATTAGCACAGCCGCCATTAGTAAAATATTTGTTTGATAGGCTTTTCTACCAATTGTTTTACCATACAATATTAACAAAGAAAAAATTCCCGCTCGCACCACGCTAGCCGAAGCACCTGTCATAATTATAAATATAGTTATAAGTATACTACCGATAATAAATATTTTTTTGCGGTGCATAATATTGGCCAATACCGCCGTCAAAGCGACAATAATAATTGTAACATTAAAGCCCGAAAGAGCTATTATATGCGTTAATCCTGAAATATTTAAATTGTCGTTTAGCTCATCTGGCATCGATTGTTTGGCACCGGTAATCAATCCAATACTAAGTGCCCTGTATGGTTGATGAAATAACTTACTTAGAATTGTTTCGATCCGATATTTAACACTATAAATAGATCTCAATATTTTTTTAGTCGGTGTAATATTATTTGCCATTTTTTCTACTTTTTGTGGATTTAGAATTACCCATGATACTTTTTTGGGCATTAGATATCTAGCATAATCAAAATCTTCTATCATGCCGGGCTTTTCAATTTTTCCTAAGACCATAACTAGATCACCATATTGTAGCTTTGGCATGCGAGAAGCTTTGACGAGTATATGCGAATTTCTGCCACATAGCTTGGAGTTAATAATAACTTCTTGATTTTTATAATTTGACACGGGAT
Source organism: uncultured Candidatus Saccharibacteria bacterium (assembly GCA_964389035.1). Taxonomy (GTDB): domain Bacteria; phylum Patescibacteriota; class UBA1384; order XYA2-FULL-43-10; family XYA2-FULL-43-10; genus CAYMCH01. Next base: position 2,810 of record CAYMCH010000025.1, read on the forward strand.
TATTTATGATTTCGCCATTGATAGAGCCTTTAACTTCGCAATCATAAAAATAAATTGAGTTTTGCCAACAATAATTCGCCACTCCAAAAATGAGGAAAATAATTATCCACGATGCAACTGTAAGTATGTTGTTTTTAAATATTTTATTAATATAGGCAGTGAAAATCAGCAAAGATGTGATGAATAATAAGTATGGAAATATATTATTCCATTTATAATTTAAAAAATTACCAAACCATGTACCAAAAATGAAACTTAACAATAAAATAGAGAACATCTGAAACGAAAATAGTTTAAATTGCACTAGTTTTTGAATTAACCCCCTCATATATTGCCATTATATCATTTCTAACGCGTAATTTAACCAAAATTTGCCAAATTACTGTTTTTTTTGTTAAGATACAGCCTAGAAAAGGAACAATATGAAAAAAGAAGAAAAATATCAAGAAAAAATTTCTGAGCTTGAGGCAAAAGTCGCCGAGCTGACAGCTGGTTGGCAACGCACACAGGCTGATTTTATTAATTATAAGAAACAGGTAGCCGAAGATAAAGCTAACTTAATTAAATGTGCTAATTCTGATCTCATAGAGCAACTATTACCGGTCTTAGATAATTTTGCATTGGCTGCCAAACACCTACCTGATAATTTAACCAACAACAATTGGGCTCAGGGTGTGCAGCAGGTAGAAAAACAATTTGAATCCATACTATTGCAAAACGGTCTTGAAAGAATTTCCACCAATAATTGTAAATTTGACCCCGAGCTGCACGAAGCCATTGAGGAAGTCGAATCAGACAAAGAATCAGGAATAATTGTTGATGAAATTTCCGCCGGATATATCTACTATAATATTGTAATTCGCCCCGCAAAAGTAAAAGTAGCAAAGTAACATATCTCCTTAGTGATACCAAAAAGTAACTGTTTACTTATCTCATGTCATTGCGAGCCATTGAGCATACGAAAGGCACGGCAATCTCTTTATAAATAATAGATTGCTTCGTCGCTCGCTGAATAGGCGAGCTCCTCGCAATGACGAATAAGGCGATATTTATCGCGAGTGAGTAGTTACATTCAGAAGCGTTGACAAGCGCTTTTTTTTGTGATAGTTTTAATTAACATCCTGAGGCAAAGAGAGAGGCTCTCGAATGACCTCGTGGACAATCCCACGCCTCAGAATGAGTGAGGTTTTGCATGAGACCTCATTGATGTAAGGGGCTACCCTCCCTCCCAAGCATCAATACACCTCACGGGTTCGTACTTGTGAGGTATCATGCCTTCTCTCTCCGTTTCCATTCCCAGTGGCTTCACAGGGAGAGAAAGCTCATTCGCGAGCTTTCGGGCTCGCTTGAAGTATTATCGTAAAGGCAGCGCCGCTAACTCAGAGGTTAGAGTTGCGGGGTGAGATCCCGCAGTCATGGGTTCGAATCCCATGCGGCGCTCCAAGTCTTTCGACTCCTGTTCTTAGGAGTCGCTGGCGCAGAGCCGTCCCCCCCCGTCCCCGGGGTTCTGCGCCAGAAGGGCGTGTAGCTCAGTGGTTAGAGCAAGGGACTGATAATCCCTTTACCCCGGTTCGAGCCCGGGCGCGCCCGCCACAAAAATTCCGGATGGGTTTTCCCCGACCCATCCGTTGACGCAACAGCCTTGAGGGAGGCTGAGTCGCAACCGTGCCGGCACCACCCTGATATTTTGGTGCCGGTTTTCTTTTTTAGACTATCTTTTTTATATATCTGCTCTCTTACCCCTTGACAATATGTAAAGTTTACTTTACATTTAGTATAGAGGTCGGTAGAAGCCAAGCTTCTTCTAGAGTGCTCTTCTCCCCTCCGGAGAGCACTCACAACTAGAAGCTTGGCCACCATTACCCTTATCTGGTAACAACTGGATAAGAGGAGAACAACAACCAAACCACTATCTGCCGACTTCTACTTTTTTACAAATATGAATTAGCGATAATCTGCATAATAGGCAGATAAGAAAGGTTAAAATGGGAAAAATTATTGGTATCGACCTTGGTACTACCAACTCTGCAGTTGCCATCATGGAAGGTGGAGAAGCCAAGATTATTACTACATCCGAAGGTGGTAGAACATGTCCTTCTATTGTCGCAGAGAACAAAAAGGGCGACAGATTGGTGGGTCAATTGGCCAAACGTCAAGCTGTTACAAATTCTGAGAATACTATTTTTTCGGTCAAACGATTTATCGGTCGTAATTTTGATGATCCAGAAACTCAGGAAGATATTAAAAAAATGCCCTACAAAGCAAATAAATCTTCCGATGGTTCCATCCGCGTACAAATGAACAAAAAAGAATATAGCCCTCAAGAAATTTCTGCCTTTATTTTACAAAAATTAAAAACCGATGCTGAGACTTATGTGGGCGAAAAAATCACCGAAGCGGTCATAACTGTTCCGGCCTATTTTAATGATGCACAAAGACAAGCCACTAAAGATGCTGGAAAAATTGCCGGACTAGATGTAAAAAGAATTATTAATGAACCTACCGCTGCTGCCCTTGCTTATGGCTTGGACAAAAAGAAAAGCGAAAAAATTGCAGTTTACGACTTGGGCGGCGGCACTTTTGATATCACCATTTTGGAACTTGGCGATGGCGTATTCGAAGTAAAAGCGACCAATGGTGATACTCACTTAGGCGGTGATGATTTTGATCAAAAAATCATGGATTATATAATTTCCGAATTTAAACGCGAACAAGGCATAGATCTGCATACCGATAAAGCAGCTCTTCAGAGAGTCAAGGAAGCCGCCGAAAAAGCCAAAATTGAGCTCTCCTCAACAGCCGAAACTGAGATTAACTTACCGTTTGTTACAGCTGATGCCGAAGGTCCAAAACACTTACAAATGTCTATTTCTAGATCTAAGCTAGAAGAATTGGTCGGAAATCTAATTGATAAAACTCTAATTCCTTGCAAAACCGTACTAAAAGATGCAGGTGTCAGCAAGGAAGATATTAATGAAGTTATTTTAGTCGGGGGCATGACGCGTATGCCGAATGTCCGAGAAGCAGTTAAGAAATTTTTTGGTAAAGAGCCTAATCATTCTGTAAATCCGGATGAAGCCGTCGCTGTCGGTGCTGCTATACAAGGTGGAGTGCTTGGTGGTGAAGTTAAAGATCTTTTATTATTGGATGTGACACCACTTTCATTGGGAATAGAAACATTGGGTGGAGTTATGACTCGTTTGATCGAAAAAAATTCTACTATTCCCACATCCAAATCCCAAATTTTTTCAACAGCTGCCGATAATCAAACACAAGTAGAGATTCATGTCTTACAAGGTGAAAGAGAGATGGCTAACGACAACCGTACTTTAGGTAGATTCGTCTTAGATGGTCTCCCACCAGCACCGCGTGGTATTCCTCAAGTTGAAGTAACTTTTGATATTGACGCCAACGGTATTGTAAATGTTAAAGCAGTTGACAAAGCTAGTGGCAAAGAACAAAAAATTACCATTACCGCATCTTCTGGGTTATCCGAAGAAGAAATTGAAAAGATGAAAAAAGATGCTGAGCTGCACGCAGATGAAGATAAAAAGAAACGTGAGTTAATAGAGGTTAAAAATCAAGCAGATTCGTTAATTTTTACCGCAGAAAAAGTACTTAATGACGGTGGCGATAAAATCGATAGTAATTTAAAAAAAGATGTTGAGGATAAGATAAAATCGCTAAGAGAAGTTAAGGATTCGGAAAATCTCGAGGAGATAAAAACTCAAACAGAGACTTTAAGCAAATCCCTACAAGAAATCGGCTCATCCATGTATCAGCAAGCTAGCCAAAATCCTGACTCACAATCAAATGCAAATGATGAACAATCAGAAGAAAAATCCAATGATGAAAAAGACTCTGACAAGAATAAAAAAGACAATTCTGATTCCGAATAGTTTACCAAAGCACAAACGATATTTAGATATCGTTTGTCTTTAGTAAGTTGATCCCGACATATTTATCCGCTACAATAGTAAATAGATCAACCTTGGAGGGGTATGGATTTATTTAAAAGACCAGTAACTATAGTGATTATTATTGTAGCGATTATCATTGCTTTAGTTTGGTCATATATTGATAACTTGTCGGAAAAGAAAAGAAATGCAGAGAAAGCAAAAAAAATTGAAGCTGAAACAAAATCTCAAATGATAGATTTATCGAATATTGACCCTACTGAATACGATAATATTGTCAAAAAAGAGTATGCTTCCGCCAAAGAACAAGCCGAAAGCATAAACCCAAATTTTAAGTTGGCAGCAATTCAAATTTCGGCACCTTCGTTGACATTAAATTCCGGCGAAACTAGATATATTTTTGTTAATAGCGAAGATAGTGTTTATAACTGGACAATATCTTACTCTCAATCTACTGGCAATTATCTAAGAGCAATCATTCCAAAAGACGACTATATGGGAAATTTGGCAATCATGGATACTACTCTTTGGAAATTTAATTTCGCTACAGCTTTCCAAATAGCCGATAAAAATGGAGGTTTAGACTGGAGAAATAAAAATACACTCAGCAATATTGAATTAACATTAAAACATAATAGCGATAAAAGCCGTCTAGTCTGGATAGTTAAATATTCTGGCGGTAACAATGAATATATAAGATATATTGATTCTAGTAGCGGTAGCATTGTTGAATGAAATTTATATTGTGCCAGTGATATTTTTCAGATATTATAAAATGTATAAATTATCTTGAATGTTTCTGGCATTTTTAATTTATGAATAAAGATTATTACAAAATTTTAGGTTTAGATAAAAAAGCTAGTGCTGACGAAATTAAACGTGCCTATCGCAAACTTGCTATGCAATACCACCCAGATCGAGGTGGCGGCAAAGAAGCTGAAGACAAATTCAAAGAAGCTAATGAAGCATATCAAATTTTGTCTGATCCACAGAAGCGCTCTCAATACGATCAATTCGGTAGCAACGCTTTTAACGGTACCCATGGGTTTAATCAAGGTTTTGGAGGTTTTGATTTTTCCGGTTTTCAACAAGGGGGATATAGACAAGGGGGGATAGAGTTTGATTTTGGTGGTTTCGGTGGGCTAGGAGATATTTTTGAAGATTTTTTTGGGCAAACTTTGTCAACAATTAATGTAGAACTGGAGATATCCCCCGCACAAGCTGTTCTCGGAGATAAATTAAAAATTCAAGTTGAAAATGAAACTATTGAACTCAATATTCCTGCTGGAATACAAAACGATACCACTTTCCGAGTTCAAGGCAAAGGTAGAATTATGCGCAATGGTAAAAAGGGAGATTTAAATATTACAATAAAAATTAAAATGCCAGCCAAATTGTCTCAAGAACAGAAAGAACTCTGGCAAAAACTAAAAGAGTCCGAATCAAAAAAGAAATCTTGGTGGGGACGATAATTATTAGAACTATATTTAATTATCGTATTTCTAGTAATTATTTAGTAATATGATAGATTAATTTATCAATGTTGTGATGAGTTGCCGATGATATATCAATTATATCCAAACCCATTTTTTTGAAATTTCTCTTGATTTTCTGTAGATCTTCTTGGTTAATGAGCTCTTTTTTTGTTAAAACTATCTGCTCGTTTTTTTCTGCTAATTTTTTCGAAAAATTTTCTACTTCTTTTCTAATAGATCTGTAGTCATTCACAGGGTTTTTTGAATCAGCTGATATTAGATGCAATATTGTTTTTGTTCGTTCAATATGTTTTAAAAATTTATGCCCCAATCCTTTACCTTGTGAAGCACCTTCAATAAGTCCTGGTATATCAGCAACAATAATAGTCTTGTTTTCAGTTCGAATAGCCCCTAGATTAGGCTCTAAAGTCGTAAAAGGATAATCTGCTATTTTTGGTCTTGCATTTGAAATAACTGAAAGTAAGGTAGATTTACCGGCATTCGGTAATCCTACTAAACCAACATCAGCGATCATCTTTAATTCCATACGAATTTTTTTCTTCTCGCCAGGCAAACCTTCTTTAGCCCACTGTGGAGTTTGTTTAACAGAAGTCGCAAAATGACAATTACCCCAACCGCCATTGCCTCCTTTTGCGATTAAAGTTTTCTGTTCGTCATCCGTCATGTCTAATACTAATTCGTTATTCTCATATATCTGTGTACCCAAAGGCACTTTAAGATATAAATCCTTGCCTTTCTTGCCATACATTTTTTGGCGCATACCATCACCACCATTTTCAGCTTCAAATTTTCTTTGTCGAGCAAATTCGGTCAAATCATCTACATGTCGACTAGCAATAATATATATACTCCCACCATTTCCGCCGTCACCACCATCTGGTCCGCCTTTCGCTACATATTTTTCATGACGAAAATAGATACCGCCATCACCGCCTTTTCCAGCTTTAATACTGATTTTCGCTTCATCAATAATCATATGTGAGAACTAATCCCCTTCTTAGTAATAAAATATAAGCTAGTATATAAATCCTCGAAAAGACGACACAGGAAGAGTCCTTCTGCTAGTTCTGCCCCACCCTACTGCATTCATTTCAGAAAATGTTACCGAATCTCCGTTAACACTTTCGACATAAACAACATGACCCCACCATGATTCAGGTGTTACCCCAATAGATCCAACCGCTGGTTTACTTCCTGTTGAATAGCCTGCTCTTTTTGCAGAGTTCAGCCAATTCTTAGCATTCCCCCAGTTAGAAGGCACAAATCTTTTAGTTGCAACATAATATGTACAATATCCATAAGGATAACCGTTTTTTGAGCTTCCTGCAGCTGAACGAACTTTAATATTATTAGAAGCACTACTCGATACAGAACTAGATCTAGAAGACGCTATTTTTTTCTGTTTCTCTGCTTCTTTTTTAGCTATCGCAGAAGCAGATACTTCATATCCCTTAGGTGGAATTTTTAGTGTCTGACCAGGTTTAACTAGATTGGCATTATCAATATTATTTAAGTACATTAAAGTAGCCAATTTAACCCCGAACTGCCAACCAAGAGCAGTCAGATTGTCACCGTTCCGAACAATATAAGAGACTGTCGTAGTAGAGTTATCAGGAAGTGGTTCTTCTCTCTGAGTAATTTGCGTATTAATTGATGTGTTTGTCGCAATAAAAGCCTCAGTTGAGTTTTGATATGCTTTGTCAGCTCCCACAGCATCGTCTTGAATAATTGGGGTGAAACCATCAATATTCGCAGCGAAAGCAATCTCACTGGCAGGATCGGGATAAGATACAGTATAATCAGCTTTCGCATATTTTACTATTAAATTTGAAGTTAAAACAACAAGTGCCACTACAGTCATTGATACATGCGGTAATAAATATTTTATTCGCTCAACAAAATGTAAAAGTTCCCGTCTAACTTTTATTTCAACACCAATCAAAATATTTTTTATGGGTGAAATATTTTTCCCCATTAAAAAAATGGCTTTTGCCAGTTTGGTGATTTCTCTTACGTTGGGTTTGATTTTTGAATATGTTTGAAATAATTTTTTGGTTTTTTTGATCCTAATTTTACCGAATTTAGGTAAGGGATCGCAATCATTGTGTAGAGCCATGTTTATTCAACTTTCTTTCACACTAAAAAATTATAGACAATAACAAAATATATGTCAATAGACACTGAGTATTTAATTAGAAATTGTGATAGATATAGTATTGGGAAAAATTGACGAAATAGACACTCCAGCAGGTACAGTTATCATCTGCGAATTTATATCAATATCGTACACCCCAGCGATTTTCCCTGATAAATCTAAATTCATTTTGACATTATCGGTATTAACCGATTCAAGTATTTCTGGAGTACCCGTCACAGTTATTTTTATATCGTTAGGTGTTATAGATAGCAATTTTAGCCCTGTGGTTACACCATTTGTGATATATTGTGGAATTACTGTTTTTGACATTTGATACTGAGTTATATTAACTTCCACTTTTACTTTATTCGATACACCTTTCTGTAAAGACACACCTTCTGGCATTACTACGTTAACTTCCCTAAAGATTCTATCCTTAATATTTTGTAAATCTACTTCTTCAGTTTCCAGGTAATTGATATTTGCTAAAATACTTCTTTGTCCAGTAATGTCGATAATATTGGGATTTGACACAATATTAGATACATAAAACCCTTCTACGGGATTGTTTTTAGTTTTTACTTTGATCCCAACTGTTTTATTATTACCCCCCCTAGTTATTGGTACTTTTATAAGAATCTTATCAGGTTTAAACTCTATTCCGCTCATCTTTGAATTATTTTCTGTCATCGCGAAAACTTCACAATTCCTTTCAAAAGACGCGCTTTCTCCATTTAGCTGTAAATTAATTTGAGCCTCATTTATAACTTCAATGTAGCTACCAGGACCAGTAATTTCAACTTCTTGTGGTATTATCTCTACTTGCCCTACTGTCATGCCATCAGCAGGATCACCATCTATCTTTGCATTTACTGGAACTATTTTGCTCTTTATTTTTTCTATATTTACAAATATTTTTCTAGGCTCAATCTTGGTAATTTGCACTCCAGATACACTTGATATCACCTTTACCTCTAATTCATAAGTACCCTCAGTCAATCCATTTACATCTATAGTGGCCGCAAAAGATTCAGCCTTTAATGATTTCCAAATAGCTGATTCAGCCATTAAATATATTTGTACTTGATCATCATCCAAAAAAGCAGAATAATTTTGAGACAAGTTAATTGTTTTTACCGATATCTGATTTGGAAATTTACCTAATAGAGATTGATTAGAAGATACAAATACCCATAGCAAAAAAGCTAAAAACATACAAATAAGTTTCGCCTTAATATTTTTTGTAAAAAATAAAATAATTTTTTCTTTTATCTTCATTTTACCAATCTGTCAAGTTTTATTTTAATTTTTTCAATATTTATTCTTCTTTCGATTTTTCCACCAACCGCAATAGAGATAAATCCAGTTTCTTCAGATACCACCAAGGCTATAGCATCAGAATTTTCTGTTACTCCGATAGCTGCTCTATGTCTGGCACCATAATGAGTATTAAAATCGTTCTCTGTCGCTGGAAGCATCACCGCTGCAGCATATATTCTATTGTCTATTATTATTACTGCACCGTCATGTAAAGGCGATTTTGGATAAAAAATCGTGCATAATAAATCTTTAGTAACCTCTCCATCAATAATCACTCCTTTTTCGTAATAATCTCTTAGTCCTGTCTGTCTTTGAATCACGATTAAAGCTCCTATCTTTTCTTTTGAAAGAAAGGTAACTGAAGAAATTATTTCGTCTAGATAAGTAATATGAGAAGAGGAGGTAGACAAATCTTTTATTATGTTGCTTCTACCAATCTTTTCTAAAGCATTCCTTAATTCGGGTTGAAAAACAATTGGTATCGCTACCATTAACATTGTCATGACATATTTTAGTATCCAATTTAATAAAACAAGATTTAATAGATATGCTATCCCCATTAATATTAGTAAAACAATTAAACCATAAAGCATTCTCATGGCCCGCGTGCCTTTAATTAGAATATATGCCATATACAACAATATTGCGACAATTAAAACATCAAGTATCGCATAAGGCCAACTATCTACCTTGAGACCATCCAAAAAATACCCAGCTTTATAGGTCGCACCTAATATTTTTCCGCTAACACTTTCCAACTTCCCTCCAAAAGTATTTGTTTAAATTATAACATCTATTAGATCATTATTCTATTTAATTTTTCTATCAACAGGATTCTTTTTATAGACTTCAAATAACATACCATCTTCCACATCTGCACCCGGTTCTAAAGCTAGTCCGAACTCAACCCCAGAAAATATTTCATTTACTTGATCTTTTTCTCTTCGCAACGAAACTACTTTAGACTCTGAAGACAATATATTGTCTGACTTGAAAAACTTGATTTGATCGTTATGCGATATCTTTCCCTCATTCAATATTGCACCAACTACAAATGATTTTTTATCATTTCGGAAAACAGTTAATATTTTCCCTTTGGCTATAGTCTCTTCTTCATATATCACAGGTAACATTTCTGTTAACTCTGATTTTATATCATTTATTAATTCGTATATTATATCAAATAGTTTTAATATAACTTTTTCTTTCTCACTGATTTTTTTAGCCGAAACCAATATCGGCACTCTAAAAGCATATACAGAAGCATTTGCTGCTTTAGCTAGAGTAATGTCAGATTCTGACACTGCCCCTATGCCTTCTCCGACAATCTTAAATGATAATTCGAGCGTATCTATATCAGAAATCAATTTTTTAATAGCTTCTAATGATCCCTTTACGTCAGTTTTTATTACAATTTTTAATTCTCTTTCTGTCTTTTCCTCAGTCTCTTCCTTGTTGTCAGATAATTTCTTGGCTGTAGCTATTTTAATTGCACCAGGTTTGTGGGATTGGATTGATGCCTCTTTCGCCTCTTTTTCACTACTAAATGATATTAAATGATCACCGAAATTTGGCATATCTTTAAGCCCAGCGATTCTTACAGGGCTACTTGGACCTGCAATATCAATAGGCTGTTCGTTGTAACTTTCTAAAATCCTTACTTTGCCCCACGTTTGCCCAATTTGGATTACATCTCCTTTTTTTAAACTACCATTTTCAACTAATACTAAAGCCAAAGGACCAGTACCTTTATGCATATGAGACTCAATTACAACACCAAAAGCTTTTTGATTTGGATCCGCTTTTAAATCCATCATCTCAGCTTGGACTAAAATTACTTCTAATAGTTTGTCTATACCTGAGCCAGATTTTGCTGATATTTCCACCATTAAAGTTGTTCCTCCCCATTCTTCAGGAACTAAATCATACTCGGAAAGCTGTTGCTTGACTTTCATGGTATCAGCATCAGGAAGATCAATTTTATTTATTGCAACAATTATTGGTACATTGTTACTCTTGCATTGCTCTATTACTTCAACTGTTTGTGGCATGATACCATCATTTGCAGCTATAATTAATACTACAATGTCAGTAATTGCTGCTCCATGTGAACGAAGCGCCGAAAAAGCCGCATGACCCGG